>JAJYDU010000013.1:0-17663 GCA_021790475.1 Planctomycetota bacterium
TGCGGTTGTCGGCCCTGGTTCGGCAATTACCGTAATGATGTCCGGCGCAGCCTGGGTCATCGCATTCTGTAGCGCCGCAGCCACGACCGCCCCGACCTGTTGGCTCGGGGTGAATCCGAAAAAAGCGTGAGTTGCACTGCCCGTGTACTGTTTACTTAAGACCGTCGTTCCACCTTTCGTCACCGTCAATGCGAATGTCACCGTGCTGCTTATGGCTGCGGTGTAATAATGCGTCACCAAGCTTGTGACAGCCCCCGTGACTACTGCTGAGTTCGAAGGCCGAGCGCGCTGGTCGACGACCACGACGTGAGCGCCCGCATGGATCAACTCCGCGGCGAGAGCCTGTGTCACCCAGGCCCCCACAGCGTTGGGCTTTTCAAGGACGACTTGACCGATCACGGGCGCGCCCGTTCCTTGCAACTGCTTGTTGTTGCGGGCGTCGGCAAATCGGACGATGTTGATCGATTCGCCCATGGCCGTCGCCATGGGCGGCGTGATCGCGTCCGGATATCGCAACGGAATCCCGACATTGCACCCCGTCAGTGCCGTGAGGACGACGAGCCCGAGACCGACTAACGAAACAAGATGCCGAAGTGGATTTACCATAGCCGATGTCTCCAAGTTATCACAGCGGCGACCGACGTTGCCGAGCATCTTGGCGGTGTTGGCGATAGCCGCCGCGCCAAATGTTTCTGGGCTACGGAATTGCGTCCCATGGCAGGCCTCCAAGATTCTGTAGGTAACTCGCCGGTATCTCGAAATAACTGGATCCTGTGCTGAACCCCCGCGCATTTTCGGTTGAGGCCTCGGCGTAGATATCCCCTGCGCCGTCGGTGAAGACCACGTAGTTGCCGTAGTGTGCCAAATCCCAGTTGCTAACCTCGTATGTGAGCACGAGGTCATCCCAGACATCGGGGGTGCTCAGCAGAATATTCGCTACGGGCATGGCCTTCTTGAGCGTCGTGGCCAACGTCTTAGTAGAGCGCTCCACCATTACTGTCTCGGCGGCGCCAAGCTCTTCGTATTGCACAGCACCACCTGCGAGCCCTTGCAGAATCTCTTTGAGCACAACCTGCCCCGGGCCGCTGATCGGCGTCAGGCCAAGGGGAAGTGCAGTTGGGTGAAATTGCGCGTTGACGGAACCGAGCGACGGGCCAACGTCATTATTGATGAACAGGGCAACCCCGAAGCCGGCGGATATTATCGGTGGCCCCCCGCTCAACCCGCCAACGGGGCCAATGTTGCCCTGCGCTGGTGGAACGAATGTGGCGTTTCCGCCGCCGAATTGCGCGCCAGTATCGTCGATCGAGGTAAGAGCGCCGCCGGAGCTTGTGGCGGGCTCGTACACGGTGGCTTCGGCCCCGCTTGGCGGCGCGACCTGCGTGGCCTGCGGGAGGCCCATCGGTGAGGGAAACTTCAGCTTCGGTGGCACGATGCCGCTAGCGCCGCTTGCACTATTGAGGGCGATACCGTGGGCATAGACACCACCCAGCGATTGCACCATAGCGGAGTCCACCGTCGTCCCCGACGTGGTGTACTCACCAACAGCGTCGGAAAGCGCATACGTATACGAGGATTGCGGGAGCACAGTGACGAATAGATCGGAGCCGGATACTGCGATTTGCTCCGGGTGGTACCCCGTGTACCCGCCACCAGCGATGGAAAAACTATTGACGGGAGTGCCGGAAGTAGTGTACTCGTTGATAGTACCTGCGTTATAACTCGCCACAAATAGGTCCGCCCCCGAGACAGCGATGCCTTCAGCAGCAAATAGTCCGGAGGCCAACATTGGATTAATGGTTTGGCCTGAAATGGTGTACTTCCCGACCCAGCCTCCGCCTCCGCCTTCGTTGGAAACGAACAAGTCTGATCCAGAGATGGCAACGCCCTCGGGGGTGTTCAATCCCGAAATCAGATTTTCGTTCACAACCGCGCCCGCAGTCGTGTACTCGCCGATCGTACCACCATTTGCGCTGGCGACAAACAAATCGGATCCGCTCACTGCGATCGCCCAAGGGGTATCTAGCCCAGAGACTAAGGCAGCATTTACCAGCGCCCCCGAGGTGGTATACTTGGCAATCGTGCCCGCCCAAGAATTCGTAATAAAGAGGTACCCGCCCGACGCGGCGATGCTGGTCGCCGACCCCAGACCGGTAATCAAGGAAGCATTTACCGGCGTCCCTGAAGTGGTGTACTCGCCGACGGTGCCGCTTTGGAATGTTACAAATATATCTCCTGAACCGCCGCTGCCTGTCGTCGCAACTACATTAACCCCACCGTACTCGCCCGATCCCGCAACGCTGCCGTCGTAAAGGAACTGGCCGCCGGTCGTGATGCTCAGCACGTTGCCCGCACCGCCGAGAGTTGACCCGAAGACGATGTCGCCTTCGCCGTTATCGAGCAGTGTGGCATTGCCCGACGAAAGGGAGACCGGCGCGTAATAGCCTTGCCCCCCGCCGTTGCTCGTGACCTGCCCGGTCAGGTTGATCTGGCCTATGGAGGAACCATTTCGCTGTGCGTCTACCGCCAAGCTTCCGCAGTTGATGGTGCCCGCCCCCGATGTATCCCCGACGTCCACATTAGCGGCGGTCGGGAGAATATAGCTGCCGCTGGACGTTGAATAGGAGGCAGAGGCGCTCGCGCCGAGAGCAAGTGCGCCGCCGACGTCTTGCTTCTCGCCAATCGCCAGCCGCGCGATGTTGTAGGATTGATGGCCGCCGCCTTGAGAAAGGGAGGATGCCGTGTCCTGAAGCACCTCTATAAGGTTGCCGAGGTATGTGACGGCATCGAAGCCATCGGTGGCGTACGTTGCCGCGTCGCCGAAGAGACCCGCCAAGTCAAGTCCGGTCGCCACATCGACGGCGGCGGGGTTTACAATGCTGCTACTCTGGCTGCCGTTGACGAAGGTCTGTGCAAAAATCCCCGCGCTTCCGGCCGAAGCGATCGCGCCGTCACCGACTATCACGCTGCTGTTGACCGATTCATCGGGAGGGTTCACATTCCCAAGGCGGGAAGTACTGTCAACAGTGAGGCTCCCACCGCCACAGTCGACTTTGCCGTTCAGAACTATGGCCGAGCTCACGTTCTGAGTTGCCGGCGTCCCGCCAGCGAATGGTACATAGTTGAGCTCCACCTGCTCGAGGAACGTGCTGATTTGGTCAAGAAGCGATGATGACGAACCGGAGCCGCCGTTTGAGCTCCATTGCTCAACGCCATCGTTTTGGGCGAGGGCGAGACTGATGATCTTCAGTGGACCGCCGCCAGTGGTGATGGTGTCCGTCACCCCCGTCCCCGCCAGTATCCCGATAACGCTACCCACGTCCGACTCCTGATAATCGAGGCCGGATTGCGCTCCTCCGGAGATTGTCACCATCCCGCCAGACCCGCCGCTGGAACTACTATTGATGGTCGCACCGGACGCCAAGGTGATCGCGCTGGCGGCCACGCTCTGCACGCCGGAGGTCGTGCCCCCGTGTGTTGCATATACCCCCGGTTGGGTAATTTGCGACGGGTCGAAAGCGCCGTTAGACAGGACCGGGGACATGGTCGAGATCCTGATGTCGCCGCCGCCGCTGGATATCTGGTCGGCCACGTAGATCTCGGCAGAAGCAATGGACGCGTGGTAACTGTTGCTGTCGGCCTCGCAGTTGGCGAGCACCGCCACCGCACCGCCCGTGCCGCCATCGGACCGGCTTGAGTCGAGTGTGGCAGCGGCGTTGAGAACCACCGAACTGTTGCCGCCCGTCGCGGTCGTGGAAATCCAAGCATTGCTCGCGCTGAAATTGGTGAACACCTCGTCTGCCGCAGGACCACCGGATACCGTCGTCGCGACTATGGTGATAGCTCCGCCGTCCGTCTTGACGGGTGCGTTGACGACGATCGCGGTGCCTAATGGCGGCAGCGGGTCGCTGGACGGTACGGCAGCAACGCCAGCCCCTGGGTCATCGCCGGCGCTCGTTTCAAGCACCACGTTGATGGGGCCGCCAGTCGCCGTTACGCCCGCCTGGCCATCGATTATAATGTTGTGGCTTGCCTCGAGAGTAAGCGTTGGATCGCCGGTGGTCCCGCTAACGGAGATTGGTGCTTGCACGTCGATGTCACCCCAAGCCGGCACCGGAACCTTCTGCAATAGCCCCACGTCTCCGGATGCAATTAGGGTGTTCAATGCCGAAATGTCGGATGCTAGGCGGGTCGACGGAAGTTCACCAAGCGACACGGGTACAGTATCTTGTTTAATTGTTTCAAGCAGCCGAACTGTCTGGCTCATCGCACTGCCCGGGTAGTATGTTGTTTTCATGAGCACGCGCCAGTCGTAAGTGCTTGCATCAAGGAACGCCATGTCGTCGCCTTTGCCACCACCGGTCGTGATGGTCACGTTGATGCCGCCTCCAAGCGCCGTAGCGATGTCGCCAGCCGCCACGTATGCCGTGGCTGGCGTGGTATCGGCCGCTTGGTACGTATCTGTACCACCGGCCGAGGCGCCGCCGGGGGGCGAGAGCGACAGCCAGTCGGTGCTGCCAGCCGGCGGCCAGTTGACAATATCCACATTGGTTGGGTCCAGCTGCCATGTTCCGCCGTCACCGCCGCCCGCTCCTATCGCAGCAATTTTCGCTCCGGGATTGATCTGCAAAACGTTGCCGCTGGTATCGATGAAACCGCCAATGCCGCTAACGGTGGCATTGGCGTTGAGCGTGGAATTGGCGCTGATGAAATCATAATTCGCGGCGTCGGCGTAGCCGGTGGGTGAATTGGCGTCCGGCTTGACGCCGATGAGAATTTTCCCCCCGCCGTTGGAACCGCTGGTGTCAATGGTGGCTCCGGGCGTGGTGAAGTTGCCTGAGGCATCCTGGTCCACACCGATGCCGATCTGCCCGCCGCCAATATTCACCGTTCCTCCCGTCTGATTTGGCCCTTGATTACTTGCGTCCAGTTTGCCGGAAACCAGCACGGTGGAATTTGGCCCACCCTGGATGTTGATGTTGCCGGCGGTAACTGTGCCGCTTTGGCGGGCGGCGATGGAATAAACATCGCCGGCGGTCAGGCTTACCGATCCGCCGGAGGCGTCGATGGTGCCGGTATTAGAAGCGGCATCACCGGTCTTCTGGCTTGCCGAAGTGGCTGGCTGATCCTTTAATTCCACATACACATTACCATCCTGCCGCCCCAGGTACACGTCATTGCCCGCTGCCAGCGCTACCATTCCTTCGGGAGCCAGAATGGTACCCTCATTACTGACCTGCCGACCGATAAAATTTACCGCTGAGGCTTGAATTATTCCCTGATTATCCACCAAGCCATTACCGCCGGTGAAGTCGTTGGTGCCGGAAAGAAAATTCTGATTGGTGATATGGCTGGCGGCGGCATAAAGCTGGCCGACATCCACCACCGAATCCGCACCGAACATCACGCCCGCCGAATTCACCAGATACACAATGCCGTTGGCGAATAAATTGCCATCAATTTGCGATGGCACAGCGCTGTTGATGCGATTCAGAACCGTGGCTGCGGCATTGGGTTGGATAAACCGCACGGTATCGCCATTGGGGATATTGAAACGAGAATAGTCGATAATGGTACGATTCGCGGCCGTAATGGTAGTCAATGGGCCCTGCGTGGCAAATGTGGCATCGCCATGCTCTATGGCCGTGGGAATAATCGGGGCCGCGGCATGCAGCGAAGATCCCACCGCCAGTGCGGCGGCAATCGCAATGGATGCGGATATTTTACGCCAATGCGGCTGAGGACAGCCGCGCTCCCAGCGTGCGGCAATGTCCGCCGAGGCGCAGAGGTGCCCTTCAGGCGGCAAGCGGTAGTTGGGGATCATGGGTACATCAATAATACATTGCATTTTCATGGCCGTTACTCCTTACCATTCAACACCGACATCGAAACGTCAAACGTTGCTGAACACATAAAACTGAAAACTGCACACCATTCTCCGATCAATAACTGAACGTAAAAACAAAATTAAACTGGCTTGAGCCGGCCGTTACGCGATTGCCGTTGGCGGTCGAACCGATGCTGTTCAGCGCGATGCCCCAGTCAACTTGCAAGCTCACGTTGCGCTTCAGGTCCAGTTCCGCTCCCACGCCTGTGCCCACCAGTGTTGAATTCTGCTCATAAGACAACGGCGTGCTGTTCATCACTTCGCCCACGTCCACAAAATATTTGAAGATCAAGTCCCAATCCGTCGGCCCTTCCGGCTGCTGCGGGGCGAAGCGGAAGGGGGAACCGAAAATGCTCGGCGGCTTGGGATTCACCGGAAACAGATGCGGAATGTGTAGGCGATATTCAAAACTTTCGATGGCTACTGAATCGCCCGCAGCGGCGAATTGCGGATAGCCGCGAACGGTGTACAGACCGCCGACAACGGATTCGCTTTCCGGGATCAGCCTCTCGTTAAAGGCATCCTGGCCCTGGAACGACAACACAATCTGATTGGCCAGGGGCGCGGTTCCGGCGGCGTAACCGGAGGGATCCAGCAGCGGCTCCAAATAAAACGCGTCGGAAAGATCGCCTTGAAAGATAGTGGGGCTGCGCGAAACATTCGGCCGGCCAAGGTCTTCCAAAGTGACCTCGGAGTCGGAGGTGCGCATAGTTTCAACTGTGGCGTCCGCGGTGAACTGATTCGTCGGCGAGTAGCGTTCCGCGTGCAGGCCGATGTAGGGGATCATGAAATCGCCCGTGCTGGTGATGCCCAGCAGGGTGTTATCCACGAAAATATGCTGCCATTTGAATCCCAAGATTCCATCGATAAACAGGCGGCGGTGTTGGAAGAGATTGAGGATGAATTCGCCGCCGGCGTCAGTCTGGTCGCCGTTGAATGAATTGCCGGGGAAGCCAACGTCTGCGGACGAAAAGCTGTTGTAACCGCCGTAAAGGCGCAGACGCATCAGGTCGGGATTAACCAGCGGAATCGAATACGAGCCGTTGATGCCGTTCTCACGGGTAAACCCGGCGGTGGAGTAGTTGAAACTCAAAATATCGTCATGGCCGGTCAATTCAGTATCGGTAAATCCGAATGTTTCCCGCCAGATGTTGGTTTGCGGTGTGCCGGTATTGGCAAGCTGAAAATATGCCGTCCACGGCTTACTCTGATGCACCAGATATTTCAAATCAACTTCACCCGGAACCTTCGACGGTGAAATGGCTGCGGAAACCTGCCGCCCCGGCTGGCGGTCCAGTGCGTCAATATAATTGTCCAATGCCCGACGATTCAGCAGTGATTTGGAGGTCGCCGTTGACGGTGCGGTGGCCGGCTGCAATGGCGAATTGGCCTGAATCCAGGAAAGATCGGGATTGTCGATAATCTTTTTCTGTCCAGTAAATCGGCCGCCTTCGGCAATGGTTTGGACCGCGTTGACGGCGGTAGTATGGATAATCAAGTCAAGTGTGTTATCGCCGGGCTTCCTAATGTTGCGATTACTACGGAACTGCTTTGGTGAAACCGTGATCCAAACACCGGCAATTCCCTGCTTATTAAGAAATCTCACCAGTTGTTGTTCGATGGCGTTAATGGCGCTGGCGTAAATCCGCTTTTTGCCGGAAGCGTTAAGCCGGGCAATATTTGTGTGTAGAACAGTGGCGCCGGGACGAGAAGTCCTTTTTCCACCGCGTAGCGTAGCCCATGGCGTGGCCAGTCCGGTGTGCAGTTGGGCCAGCTTCATCGGCGCTGCCAACAGCTTTGCTATCGGCGGCTGACCGGGGATAGTCTGGGCGTAGCTGAGCCGAATGGTGTCTACGAGAAATTGCCCGCCATCCTCTACAGCGACGGGTGCTGGTGAGCTTGCCCGTTGCGATCCTGCTTGCGTTGCCACGGTCATGGTGTTACGTGCCCCGGAGGTCGCCTGATTCGGCTGGGTTGCGGCCCAGGCGTTGGCCGAACTACTGGCTGCGGCCAAGGCAAGTGCAAGCACTGCGGCCAAAGATGTAAAGTGTGGCCCCTCGCATTCGTGCGAGCCAATTTCGCCGTTCCACCGGCCAGTGGCATGGTCCGCACCCATATCGGTGAAATCCGCCGGCTCCATAGTTACGCCTCTCTATACGCCTGCCCGCAATCTCCCCCGATATGAAATACAGCACCAGTCGGAAAACGTTACACGCAGCAGTTCCGGCGTGCGGAGAACATCCACTCTCCGTTCCCCGGCCAAAATCGGACCTTGCCCCGAAAGTCACAGCCGCTCGGGCCATCCTTGCGCAGCTTTTTACTTTACCATGAGGTACTCCCCATTGTCAAGGCGCGCTGGAGGCGAATTTAAGGTACATCGTCAGCCGAAAGCGGCGGCGGAGGGAATCAGAACGTCGCCAGGAGTGTGATGAAAATGAACAGCCACACAATATCGAGAAAGTGCCAGTATATCGTACAGTAACGCACTCCCGGATAGTAATTTCGGTGATAGGCGCCGCGAAACGCTTTGACATTTACGACGCTCAGTGGAATAAGGCCGCCGATCACGTGCAGCGCGTGCAGAACGGTGAAGGTATAAAACAGCACCAGCAGATCGTTGCGCTCAACCACGGCCGCATTAACCCGCCGCAGGCCGCCCACGCGGGAAAGCAGGGGGTATCGAAGCGCGGCCAGGGCATGTTCGGCGCGCCCCAGCGCGCCGTAGAGCGCAAGCCAGTTGAAAAACTGGATCACAAGGAAGACCAGCCCCAGCGCCAACGTGAGAACCAGAGCCGTTTGAAGTTGTCGCTGGCGATCCTTGCGCACGCCTTGTATGGCGAAATGAATCGTAACACTGCTGGCCAAGAGAACAAAAGTGCTCAGCCAGAGACCGGGCGGCAAATGAACCGAGACCGGGATGGAAAAACCACTGCGGAAAACCAGGTAACCAACCAGACTGGCGCCAAAAAGCATGGATAGGGAGAGCACCAGTAGAGCAATGCCCAGCGTACCGGCGCCGGCGATATAAACAGACCGGGGACGCCCGGCGGATATGTTCCGGGCGGCGTCACCAGAGGATGCGGGCTGGCCGGCGGATGGGATCATTTTTTCAAACTCCAGTCATGGATTATAATCACCACAAGGTGTAAAAATGACTGTGGTCATTTTCGCGACAAAGATCGCACTCGCTTGCGCGACTTGATCAACAACGGCCTGCGACGGGTTGCTTACAAAACTTCAGCCGGTTCTGTCCGAGCGCCTCGGCCATCTGCTCAATAACCCGAAGGCTGAAAATTCCGCTCCTTGGCGTTGGAGCTTATCCGAACAGGCTCTTATTGCGGCGCGGACGGGCGGCGCGCCGGCGCGGGGGAAGCTTCGTGTTGGAGCGCCTTGACCATCCCGGGCGCTTCGCCGGGAATGAATTGCGAACGATATGCCATCGTGTCGGTGAGGGAAAAACTTATGAACAAGGTGATAAAAAGCAGCGTCAGCAGCAGCACCGCCACGTTGAACAGATGATCATAGCGTAAATGCATGAAATAAAGGGCGGAAACCACGGCCATAGCCGAGGCGATCGCCAAAGCCACCGGTACATCGGCTTGGCCAAGGCTCACACCGCCGAGAAAGGCATTGAGCAGCGCCATGAGGCACAGGAACCCCCAGACGCCCAGAAGCATTCGGACCGACATAATATGCGAACGAACCGGCGCCGGGGGAGACGTGGACTGGTTGGAGGGAGCTTCATGATTCAAGGTTTATTCTCCGCAATCAATGGATCAGATATAGCAGGGGAAACAGGAACATCCAGATCATATCCACCAGCCCCCAGTACATGCCGATCAGATCAACGGGGGTGTAATACGCCGGACCGAAATCGCCGCGTATGGCGCGAATCAACAGCCAGGTGATGAGAATAACCCCCACCAGCACGTGCAGGCTGTGTAGACCGGTCATAAGGTAGTAAATGCTGAAAAATAATTGTACGTTTGCCGGCTGACCATACGCAGTGGCGATAGCCACGATTTTTTCTTCAGGCGCAACTCCCGATGGTCCCGGCGATGCCGGCGCGATGTCGGAATGCGAAACAATGAAGCCTGCTTTGCCGAGTTGATCCAGTCGCGTCCATCCGGGAGATGCGGCGGGTTTTGCGCTAACTTTCGGTGGCGTCATGCTCAAAATAGGAGCCAGGGTCTTTCCGTGCGGGCCGCGCGTGGGGTTGTAGTCCACACCCCAGAGCAGTTTTTGCCGGTAATTGGTGAAGTATTCATAGCCATGGAGTCCTAAAAAGCCCAGTCCTCCGCATATAGTCAAAAAAAGACAGATGGTCAGGCCTATTTTTTTTCCGGTCTGGGCGAAACGAACCGCCAGCGCCATGGTCAAGCCGCTGGTAAGAAGAATCAGGGTATTCGCCAGGCCGGAAGGCATGTCGAGATATTGACCGGCATAGCGGAACACTTCCGGGTGCAGAGCGCGATAGACGGCATAAGCGCAAAACAGGCCGCTGAACAAAAGCAATTCCGTGGTCAGAAACAGCCACATACCGAGTTTTCCGGCGTCAAACTGCTGCTGGGGCGTATCAAAATGATGAGCCAGATGCTCGCGAACCGGATTTTGCCCCTCGCCGACGGAAGCTACTTCGCTCATAAACACTCACTTGTTGTAGAAACTGGCCGCAAGCGGCCCACCCAACAAAATATTGCCGGCTAAAATTCATCCGCGCCTGGCGCCGGATTAACCCGCCACCGGTTTTGGGATGGCGCCCACCACGTAAACAGGCGCGTCATGCCCGGGCGAATCCACGTGCACGTAGCCGCCGACATTCGCATCGTAGACCAGATGGTGGTAGTCGTAGGGATCGTAATGATCGCCGATCTCCGGGGCGACTGGGAAGTTGTCCTCGGGCGGAGGCGAACTGGTGGTCCATTCCAGGGAACCGCCGCCCCAGGGGTTCACGGGCGCCTTTTTGCCGCGTACCAGCGAGTGAATCAAATAGCCCGCCATCAGCAGAAACGCCGCGAGCTGAATATACGCCCCGATGGACGAGGCGACCATGTACGGCTGATAGACGGGAAGATAATGGGCATAGCGGCGCGGCATGCCCTCGGCGCCGACAACAAGCTGCGGGAAGAACGTCACGTTCACGCCGATGAACAACAGTACACAGGCGATACGGGCCAGGGTTTCGTTGTACATGCGGCCGAACATTTTGGGCCACCAGTAATGCAGGCCTCCGAGGAAGGCGATGATGGTGCCGCCGAACATCACGTAATGGAAATGTCCGACCACAAAATAGGTGTCGTGCAGCACCACGTTGGTGGCCAGCGCGCCGAGAATAACACCGGTCAGACCGCCGATGGTAAATAGAATCAGGAACGAGATGGCATAAAGCATGGGAGTATGAAGAACGATTGCCCCTTTGTACATCGTGCCGAGCCAGTTGAAAACCTTGATCGCCGAAGGTACCGCCACCAGGAACGTCAGAAAGCTGAAAATCGCATCGAGTTCAGCCGACTGACCATTCACATACATGTGGTGACCCCATACCAGAAAACCGATCAGGGCGATGGCCAACGAGCTCAAGGCGATGGCCTCATAACCGAAAATGTGCTTGCGGCTGAATACGGGCACAATTTCGCTGATAATGCCCATCGCCGGGAGAATCATGATGTACACGGCCGGATGGGAGTAAAACCAGAAAAAGTCCTGAAACAGTACGGGGTTGCCGCCCAGGGCGGGATTGAAAATACCGATGTGCATGATTCGTTCCAGCGCCAGGAGCACCAGCGTCACGCCGACCACCGGCGTGGCGGCCACCTGAATGATGGACGTGGCGTAAGTGGCCCAGAGAAACAGCGGCAGGCGGAACCAGGTCATCCCCGGCCGCCGCAATTTGTGGATGCTTACGATGAAATTCAGGCCGGTCAAAATGGAGCTGAAGCCGATAAGGAACAAACCCAGCACCATCACCACGACATAGGTTTCCGTTTGGATGCTAAAGGGCGTATAGAAAGTCCAGCCGGTATCCACAGCGCCCAGAAGCGTTGAGACGATCGCCAACACGATCCCGAACACGTACAGCCAGAAACTCAACAAATTCAGACGGGGAAAAGCCACATCTTTGGCACCCAGCAGCAACGGCAGGGTGAAATTACCCAGTGCGCCGGGAATAACCGGGATCAGCACCATGAACACCATGATGATCCCGTGCAGGGTGAATACCTGGTTGTATTGTTTGTACGCCGCGTAAGCGGCCTGCGGAGTTTGTCCGTTGAAAATCAACCCCTGCGGTACGAGAAGCTGGGTGCGAATCACTTCGGCCAGCATGCCGCCGACGAAAAACGCCAGCATACCCACGATCAGGTACATCACGCCGAGGCGCTTGTGGTCCAACGTAAAAAGCCAGGAGGCTATACCGCGCTTATCCGTCAGGTAATTGCCCGGCGAATCCGTGGGGACGTGGGCGTGCGACACGGCGGTTGCACTTGCCATGATAATCCTACTCCGAATAACGCCCCTCTGGGGCTGGGTTATCCTCTCCGGGCGGCGCACCGCGGTCAATTCGGCGGCTTGTCCGGAACGGGCGGCCGGGTGGCTTTGCCGCTCCGGTTACTCAGCGTGTTCATGTACCAGATCAGGGCGTTGAGCTTCCGCTCTTTGGGGTGCGCGGCACCGGCCAGATCGCTGTAATGGCTGGGCATGATGTTTGGATAGCCCGCGACCATTTTCCTGCCCGGATACAAAATCGCCTGCTTCAAGTAAGCATAGTCCGCCGTTACAACCTGACCGCCGGCCAGAGTAACTTTTGATCCAGCCAGATTCTTCCATGTCGGTCCCTCGCCTTTGGAACCATTGACGGTATGGCAGCCCTCGCAGCCGAAGGTAACATAAAGTTTTTCTCCAACTTCGGTCATCGGCACGGGTTTGCCGTTGTGGCTCCATATATCGGCCGCCGCCGCGACGCTCTTGTTGAACTCGAGCGCCGGTTCCACAATCACCGGCGCCAGCATGGACGAATGACCGGATCCGCAATATTCCGCGCACTGGAGCATGTACCGTCCCGCGCGCGTCGGCTTGATCCACAGAGTCATCACGCGCCCGGGAACAACGTCTTTCTGGATGCTCAACTGGGGAATCCAGAAGCCGTGCAGCACATCCCGGGACGTCATGGAAAGCTTCACCGGCTTATTCAACGGAAGATAAAGCTTGTTGGTGACGGCTCCGTTGGGATAGACGAATGTCCAACTCCATTTTTGGGCATGAACAGCGATGTTGTAAGCGCCGGCGGGCGGTGTGTTCATGTTCATGTAGTACTTAAATCCCAAAGCGAAAATCACCATGACGATAATCAATGGAATGACCGTCCAGGTAATCTCCAGTGGCAGATTTTGATTGGGAGCGGGATCAGGTTCCCTCCGACCGGGTCGCTGGCGGTAGTGAATGGCGAAATAGAGGGTTAACACCGTGATGAGAACGGTGAAGAAAACCGCTATTCCGAAAAATAGGTCCCACAGGAACTGCACCTGCGGGCTGAAGGACGAAGCTCCGCGCGGCAGCCAGAGAGCGGCGAGCATACTATGCGGTATCCCGCGGATGAAAACGCCGGGCAAGCAGACAAGCGGATTCAAGAGGTTCCCCCCGTTTTAGATTTTCCGCGATGTTTATATTCCCAATAAAACAGCGCCGCGAACATCGCGGAGAGTCCCAGCACTACAGCCACACCCAACAACGTCATGACGCGAAGCACCACCGGCGTGTATTGGCCGGTGTTCGGATCAAACTGGCAGCACAGCAGCAAAATTTGATCAAAGACATTGCTGATGCGGTTATCGCCGGCCTGAATCAGGCAAAGTTTGAGCGTATTCGGATTGTACTTGATGCCGAAGAGGTATTTGGAAAGCCGGCCGCCCGGCGTGCAGACATAAATCGCCGCCGCATGGTTATACCGATGCAGCGCGGGGTAAAACACATAATGGAAGCCGACGGCGGCGGTCAAAGCCGTGATTGCCGATTCATTGCCGGTTAGAAAATGCCAGTGCGCCCGGGCTCCGGCCTTGTCGTGGCACATGGCGACATAACTCGCTTTTTTGGCGCGCGCCGCGGCGGGGGTGTCCGTCGGATCAAAGCTTACCGTAAGCACGTCATAATCCGTGCCGATTCGGACGTTCATGTGGTTGAAAGCATGAACCATTCCATTGAGAACATAATTGCACACGCCGGGGCAGCGGAAATAGACGAAATTGAGAATAACCGGCCGGCCCTTGTGAAAATAATCACCCAGGCGGACGAGCTTGCCGGCGCTGTTATGAAATGCCAGGTTCAGCGGCAACCGGGCGCCGGGAGTGGGAGTAATGCCCGCATTTTTGCTTTGGCGCGCATGTTGCGCGGCGCCTTGAATGGCCGCAAATGCGCCGGCGCGAACGATTCCGGCGCATGGAAGAATTCCCAGAAGCAGAACAACAACCGCGGTCATGTAAAACCGCCGCTTGCGTCGGCCGATAATGAACGCCGGCGGAAACGCCCGTGCCACAACACGCCGGGCGATCCAAAGATCACAGGCCCATCTTGTGAATCGATCCGAAGCCATTTTTCATCCTGCCCGCGATCCTGTTTGATAACCTCCTCCCGTTCATTCCCGGCGCGCCGGGACAACGCCCGCGGATCAATTCGCTGGCTTATTCGGAACGGGCGGCCGGGTGGCCCTGCTGCTGCGATTGCTAAGCGTATTGATGTACCAGATGATCGCATGGAGTTTGGTCAGGTGTGGATGCCGCGGACCCGCCAGCCGGCTGTAATAAATATTCGGCATAATCGGCGGAAACCCTTTCACTACCAGCTTGCCCGGATGCAGAATCATGAATTTCAAGAAGGAATAATCCGCAATTTTGGTTTCGCCGTTGGTCAAATGCTGTGGATAGCCGGCGAGATTTTTCCACGTCGGCCCCGCTCCCGGCCGACCGTTAACTGTATGGCAACCATCGCAGCCCATCGAATGATACAACGTTTCGCCCAGCACACTCAGGGGAACGGAGGGTCTTGTCGCCATCGGAGCGGCCGCGGTTCGCGTCACCGACGGCGCCGGAAGAAGAACAGGCGCGGCGCCGGGCGTATAATCAGCCAATACGATTCGTTGCGCCAACTGGATGCCCACGGTGGCGCGCTGTTGTTTTACGCTCACCCAGTGCGGCGCCAGGCGGGATTCCTGCCGGGCCTTGACCTGGGCGGCCCAATGGCCGATGCCGGCCATCCGCGTGCGGACCATCTCGTGGCGATAGTGGTGGAAAAAGGCCACCAGCGCAATGACCAGAAACACCACCAGCAACGTCATAAACGAACCGATCAGAAGGATCGGCTGCGCATTGACGTCCGGGTTGGAATTCGCTTGTCCCCCGGGTGGCGGGGATGGATTCGATACGGTGGATGCATAATTGTTTTGCGGTGATTTTTCGTTCATAACGTACCTTGGCTCCTAATAAAATACCGATGGACTATTATAGCATCCGTCGCAAAAAAAGCGTCCTTGATCTTTCTTTTGACGGATTTTACACGTGATCCTCAAATGCCAGCGATTCGGGCAGCCCCGGATCCTTCAGCGGCACAAGCGATTCCTTGCGCAACAGATAAAAGGTATGGGCCAGGAGCAGACCTCCGATGCCCAGAACACATAAAATATCCACAGCTATCGCCCCCGGGCTTAAGGGAATCCAGGCGAGGGGACCGGCGCTGCGAGCCAAATGGTATGGATCAAAATGGTTGATGTGATTCAACGCTCTGTCGCCGGCCGGGGTATTAACCCAAACCATCGGCATGATCTGCCAGAACAGGTCCAGGTAGGCGAACACCAGCAACCACACGCACCAGAAAGCCAGCAGGCCCTTGTGGCGTTTTGCCCGCCGGGAAAACAACCCGAAAAAAGGGATAACGAAGTGGCCGAAAAGAAGGGCCAACGTGATCCACAACCAGGGTCCCATGTCGCGTATGAGGAAAAACAGCGTCTCTTTCGGTATGTTGGCGTACCAGATCAACATGTACTGGGCAAAGCCGATATAGATCCAGAACATCATCCAGGCGAAAAGCCACCGCCCCAGGTCGTGGTAATGGTCCACAGTGATGGCATTCTGCAGTCGGCCTTTTTGCTGCAACCACATGGCCAGCAACGGCAGTACCGCGTAAATGGTCATGATAGCGCCGGCAAAAAAGAACAGCGGTTCCGCATACGTCAACCACTTCGGTTGGAGCGACATGACGAAGTCCGCTCCGACAAAGTTGATAATCCAGAAAAGGGCCAGAAACCCCCACCCGCTGTGTTTCCGCAGCGCCAACAGGCGGCGCACGTGGCCATCCTGATCCTGGGCCAGAGAGGCCCGGCGAAAATAGACGCTCAGGCCGATCAGGGGGATAAAGTAAAGCAGACAGCGCACCAGGAAAAATCGCTCATTGAGAAAACCCGTTTTGTTGTGCAACTCAACATTGGAATGCATATAGGCGGCGCTGGTCCAGGGATAGATCTGGTGCAGGCCTAAAAGAATCGGAATCAATCCAATAGCCAGCGGGATGAAATTGCAGGCCAACGCCTCGGCCAACCGTCGCAACACCACGCTCCAGGTGGATCGGAAAAGATGGTGGGAAAGCACAAAAAACAGAGCGGAGGCGGTGATGCCAAAATAAAAACACCATGCCGTCAGATAGCCGAACAAAAACTGCCGCATGGAATCGTGCCTGGCGAATCCCAATACCGCGGCGGCGGCGAGAGCGACCAGGCCGATCGCCAGCGCCATTCCCGACGTGCGACTTGCCGCCTGGTCCAGGTAAAACTCTTCCCGCGACCCGAGGTTAATGGATGAATGCTCCACGTAAGTCATGCTCCGTTACTTGCCGACTTTTGCGGCCGGGCCCGCACCGAGCTTCGCCCGCGCCGGTGGAGGCAGACGATCCACCGGGACCACCTTCTGCGAAAGAGCCAGCGCCTTGACATAAGCGACGATGGCCCAGCGGTCCACCACCGGAATCTGATCCTTGTACGACGCCATGGCGGCGATGCCGTTGGTGATCACGTTATAAAGGCCGCCCGCCGGCAGGTATTGGACGGCCGGGCCGGTCAGATCGGTCGGCTGCACCCACGTTCCGGCCTCCGGCGAGCCGGCGGCGCGCAACCGGTTGACATAGCGATTGATCGTACCATTGCCCCGCCCATCGTAGCCATGGCAGGGAGTACAGTAGATATCGAACTTTCCCCGTCCGCGTTCGAGAAAGCGGCGGGTGACGGGGATGGGTATACGGCTGATAAAACGTGCCCTGCCGCCGGAGATCACCTGGCCAAGCATGATTCGGTCGTATTTCTGACCGGAATTGATCACCACATGATCTTTCTTCCAGTCGTTTGGATGCGCGCGCGCTTCGGCGGTGTTGAGAAACACGAAATCTTCACGGGCCATCGTGCCGGGAATATGCGGACGCATGGCGCGGCCGTCCGCGAACAAAGGACTCGGACGCTGGGGCTTGCGATACGGCATTTGGTCCATATCCTGAATAATGGCCAGACGTGGCGTGGGCGAGCGTTCATAACGGCGCAGCGCAATGATCGCAAAAGGAATCAACAGCAACAACACGATGTCGCCGTAAATAAAGAATTTCCTGGCGCTGCGCTTCATCGTCAATCCTTTATTTCTTCCACGGCAATGGCGCCAAGCCGCCGCAGAAGCTCGGTTGTGGTTGCCGCGTGGTAGCACGGATCGGTCGCTTCGATGGCGATGAAAAAGCCGTCATCCGTTACACGCCG
>JAJYDU010000013.1:17673-31616 GCA_021790475.1 Planctomycetota bacterium
GGAATCGTTCGCTGGTAAACAGCGGATGGTGCGGCCGCGGAAGTCCCGTCAAAGCCCAAAGACCAAAAAAAGTGGTGATCGAAGCGAGCAGGATCGTCAGCGGAAAAGCCACGGGAATGTTGGCGGGCAGGCTCCAGTACGGCTTGCCCGAGAAAATCAGCGGATAGGCGTAAGCGTTGCAAAACCAGGCCAGAGCCAGCGCTCCGGTGGCGCCGGCAAACCCACCGGCAAACACCATCCACGGCAACACCGTAGGTTTTAAGCGCATTACGCGATCCAGGCCGTGCACCGGAAACGGGCTGTAGCAGTCCCAGCGCTTGTAGCCGGCATCACGAATCGCGGCGGCGGCGCTGATCAAGTTCGATGCCTCCGAAAACTCGGCCAATAGTCCGAATAATCGCGGCTCGGAAATTTCCTGTGTGGTCGAAGATATATTTGTTGTGCTTGCCATAAACTCTTCATCAACCAATCGCGGACTTTATTCTGGTTTCGCCCCGCTCCGAGCCATTTGCCCACCGGCGTGCGGGATGGCGGCCTGCGGCAGAATCGCCTTGACCTCGGACATGGCCACCATGGGCAGGTACCGGCAAAACAACAGGAACAGGGTAAAAAACAGGCCGAAACTTCCGGCCAAGGTTCCAATGTCGATCCACGTCGGTGCAAACATGTGCCACGAGGATGGCAGAAAATCGCGGTGCAGCGATACCACGACAATCACGAATCTTTCCATCCACATGCCCATGATGCAAAGAACAGCCGCGGGCCATGCGAGCCACCACGTTTGGCGGGCGAATTTAAACCAGAACACCTGGGGCACAACGCCGTTGCAGAACAAAATGCCCCAGCCCAGCCACCAGTACGGCCCGAATTCGCGGTTGAGGTAAGCGAACCGTTCATACATATTGCCGCTGTACCACGCTATCACAAACTCCATCAGATACACGTAAAGAACCATGGACCCCAGCAGAAGCGTAAGTTTGGCCAGATTGTCAATGTGGCGCCTGGTGATCAAGTCCTTGAGACCGAAAAGCTCGCGCGCCGGTATGGCCAGCGCCAGCACAATGGCAAAGCCGCTGAAGATGGCGCCGGCGGTGAAATACGGCGGGAAGATGGTTTCATGCCAGCCGGGAATCTGCGACACGGCGAAATCCGTGCTGACCGTGGAACTCACCCCCAGCACCAGGGCCGTGGCCAGGGCGGCCAGAATAATGTTGGCCCGTTCGTAAATATGCCACTGGCGGGCCGAACCGCGCCAGCCCAGACTGAAAATCCCATAAATCGTGTGCTTGAGGCGCGATGTGGCGCGATCGCGCAGCGACGCCAGGTCCGGCACCATGCCCGTGTACCAGAAAAGGGTCGATACGGTCACATACGTGCCCACCGCGCAGGCGTCCCACAGCAGCGGGCTGAGAAAATTGGGCCAGTCGCCCATGATGTTCGGATACGGCGCCAGCCAGTACTCGAACCACGGCCTTCCCACGTGAATCGCCGGGAAAATGCCCGCACAGGCGACGGCAAACACCGTGGTGGCCTCGGCGAAACGGTTGATGCCGGTTCGCCATTTCTGTCGGAATAAGAGCAATATCGCCGAGATCAGCGTGCCCGCATGTGCAATACCCACCCAGAACACGAAGTTGATGATCGGAAAGCCCCAATCGACCGGCGAGTTGTTCCCCCACACGCCCACGCCCGTGAACAGCTCATAACCGATCATCGCCAGCAGCAGTGCCAGCAGCGATAAAGAAATGGCAAAGCACACATACCATGCCCGTGGAGCGCGGGGGGCTTCGGCGACACGGCACACTTTTCGCGTCACCTCTTGATAGGTGGCCTGACCGGTCACCAGCACCGGCTGGCGCAGGACGTCATCGGCGGTGTTGTCAAAGCCGGTCTCGTAGATCGGGGCTGTTATGGCGGTGGTCATGGGTCGGTTACCAGTCTCCATACCTTATGGATCGGGATTCCAAAAATAACTCCAACACGCCCGGTGCGCCCGCGGCCGGGTTCCAGGCGGACGAATCCGTCCGCCCGCGTTACTCTTCTCCCAACGGCGCTGTTTCCACAGCCGGCAGGGCCGGATTGGGGTTCCACAGCTTCGGCAGATACCGGGTGCGCGGCGCTGTGAACAATAGATAATTCAAAATACCGTAACAGCGGGACTGCCGAAACAGCACCGCTACCCGGCTGTTTTTATCGCGAATGTTGCCGAAAACCAAAGCCTGGCTGGGGCATGCCTGGGCGCAAGCCGGCGTGATTTCGCCATCGCGGATTTTCCGATTTTCCCGCTCGGCGACGACCCGCGCCACCTCGATGCGTTGCACACAATAGGTGCATTTTTCCATGACGCCGCGGACGCGAATGCTCACCTGCGGATTTTTCTGCAACGCGACAAGATCGTTCATGGGCTTACGCAACAGGTTCGGCTCATAGAGATTCTTCAGGGTGCCGCTGTTGTAATCAAGGAAATTAAACCGCCGCACTTTATAGGGGCAGTTCACCGCGCAGTACCGCGTGCCGATGCAGCGATTGTACGTCATCGTATTGAGGCCGTCCGGCGCGGTGGACGTGGCGCCGACCGGGCATACCGCCTCGCACGGCGCGTTTTCGCACTGCATACACATGATCGGTTCGTGCACCGCCTGCGGGCTGGTCGCGTCCGGCCCGCGGAAATAGCGGTCAATCCGCAGCCATTGCATTTCCCGCCCCAGCAGCACCTGTTGTTTGCCGACGATGGGAATATTGTTTTCGGCCTGACAGGCGATTACACAGGATGAGCAGCCAATGCAGCTGGTCAAATCCACCGCCAGGCCCCATTGGTATCCCTTGTCGAAATGGTGCTCATCCCAGAGCGATACCGCCACGGATTTTTTATGTCCCAGTGACGGATCCTTGAGAAATTGGAGAAATGTTCCCTGGTGGATCAGGTCCGGAATCCGGGCGGCGATGGCCTTTTCTCCAATCGTACCTATCACAAAGTGATTCTGCGTGCTGGCCAGCTCGCAGGTTTTTCCGGTAAGGGTTACGGTGGCGCCATCCTGGTAATCCATGGCCGCGCTGGTGCGCAGCGTATATACGTCGAAACCGGCGCCATTGCCTACATTTCCCGCGCTGGTGCGGCCATATCCCAGCGGCAGAGTAATCGAATGTTCCGGCTGGCCGGGCATGATGTAGGCGGCGATTTCCAGCACCCGTTCCGCGACCTTCACTTGAATCAGATGGCTCTTGTGCGGATCGATGCCCAGCGCCTGGGCCGTTTTCGGACTTATCAGAGCGGCGTTGTCCCACGTCAGGCGCGTCATCGGTTCCGGCAATTCCTGCAGCCAGCCGTTGTTGGCCCAACGCCCGTCATAAATCTTGGAATCCCGCCGAAACACCACTTCCAGATTATGTATGCTCAATGCGGCGGCGGCCCGCTTCCACTGTTCGCTCACCCGTTGGCCCAGCGCGGCGGCGGAGATGGTCGGATGCGCCGGCAACCAGGCCGTCTTTTCCACATAACCGTCGAAGAGCGCCTTTTTCCAACGCCATTCGGTGGCTTTGATCCCCAGGGCGCGCTGCACAATTTCGTAGCCGCCGCGAACCGGGTCCTGGATCAGCAGCGCCAGTACTTCGATCGCGCTGCGCCCGCCAAAGATCGGCTCGATCATCGGCTGAACGATGCTGATCAGTCCGTCGTAGGTACGGACGTCTCCCCAGTTTTCCAGATAATGGCACTGCGGCAGATGCCACGTGCACAACCGCGAGGTTTCATCAAAATAGTCCGCCAGGTGGATGCTCGTCGGCACATGGTCCAGGGCCTGGGCGAACGCCAGATCCGCCGGGGCGTTGTATACCGGATTGCCGCCGAGGATTACCAGCGTGGAGATTTCTTTCCGCTGCATCGCCTCGGTCAATTGCACCATAGCTTCCCGATGCGTCGGACGGTCCGGGTCCGGTACGGCATAATAATTGACGGTGCGCCCCGTGTTGCCCAGGGCATGGTTGAGAATCGCCGCCAGAGCGTGCATTTCGGGCGGCTGATCGCCGCCGGCGACAAGCACGCATTGACCGCGATGCGCCAGCAGGTCTTGGGCCATTGCCCTGATGACATGCGGGTCTACACCGGGCGGCGGTGCGGAAGGCGCCGGTACATCAGCCGCAAGTGACAAACCCTGATTCCGCAGTTCGGCGGCCAGGAGACAGGCTACTGCCAGAACATCTCTGGCCGCCACCGCGATGCGATGCTTGGAGTTTTCGGCGTGCGAACCGGTCATGGTGAATGTGGATTCAATCACGTAAAGGCGGTTCATCCGGGTCGCCTGTCGGCCGGTCCCGGGATCGGTCAGTCGCCGGCCGGCGGCGAAGTCGCGGGCGAATTTCACCGACAACGGATCGCCCACGAATAAATCCTGGTCGAAGGAAACAATCACCTGGGCCGCGGCGAGTTCCGGCGCCACGCGCAGCGGCGCGCCGAAAGCCAGCCGGGTTCCCGCGCGGGCGCTGTCGTAGGAAACCGCTTCGTATTCAAACCATTGCGACTCCGGCAGGTCTTTTCGGAGCCGGCGGCGCATGTCCGCCACGCTGGGTGAGGACCAGTCCTGGGCCAAAACCGCCAGTCCTTTGCCGCCGTTTCTCTTAAAACCGGTCAGCTCGGTTTTCCAGAAGGATTCAAAGGACGCCCAGGTTCCTTCGCCATATTCGCCGGAAGCGTTTTTTTTCATCACCGACCGGCTGCGGTCGGGATCATACACATTAAGTACGCTGGCCTGACCATAAAAATCGCTGCCGCCCCGGTTCAGTGGATGGGTCGGATTGCCGTCCACTTTGATCGGCCGCCCATCTACACTGGTCACCAGCATCCCCTGGCCGATGCCGCCGAAATCCAGCGCCGTGGTGTAATACACCGGAACGCCCGGATCGCGGTTGGCGGGGCGGTGGGCGTAGGGAACGAGCGTTTCCACCGGAAAGCGGGAGCAGCCGGCCAATCCGGCCAGGGCCAGCGAGGCGCCCATGATCTTTAGAAAATGCCGACGGTTGCCCTGGAGCCATTCCGAAGCATGGGCGGGAAATTCATGGCGGACAAACTCCTGAAATTCCGGCGTGTCCGCCAGTTCGTCCAGGCTGCGCCAATATTCTTTGCCGGTCAATTTGTTCTGGCTCAACGATGGCATGTTTCGCAATCCGTTAAAATTTTCTTCCCGGGGATATGGTAGCGGGCCATCAAATATTTCCCCAGGTTTTTTGGAAGTTTGGCGACACTCAGTCCAAGGTCTCCGGCCAAGCGCGCCTTGTTTTTCGGCGTCCAACTCATATTGGTCACTTCGTTGCGCGGTCGCAGATACGGCGCCGGATTACGATGGCACGCCAGGCACCAGGCCATGTTCAGCGGCCTGGCCTGGTACACCCGGGTCATCTCGTTTACGTGCCCGTGGCAAACCAGACAACTGATGCCCGCATTCACGTGCGCGGCGTGGTTGAAGTACACGTAATCAGGCAAAGCGTTGACCTTTTTCCAGGGAATCGGCATGCCGGCCAGTTTCGGGTTGCCCGTGCCGTAGCTGTCGCGCACCAGTTGCAATTTGCGACTCTTGGGAGCGATTGCCGTATGGCAGTTCATGCAGGTTTGCGTCGGCGGCAGGGCCGCGAACGCGGCGCGGGCCACATCGGTATGGCAATACTCGCAGTTGATGCCCAGCGTGCCCGCATGCAAAGCGTGGCTGTAGGGAACGGGCTGAACCGGCTCATAGCCGACGTTAAGTGTGCGTGCGTTGGCTCCGTAATAAAGAAGAAGGACCACATAGATCGGCAGCAGCACCGCGCCAATCAGGATGACTTTGACGATTTTATTCGTCCACTTGGGAAAGACGAAATGCGGTTTGTTGCTGTCGCTCATGGCTTGGGCCGTTATTCCGAATCAAACAATCTTTCGCCACGCGCACCCGGTCGCGGTCCTTCACCGGGCGGCTCTTTGTTCATACCGGCCCGCCGGTGAGGTTGTGAAAGATTGCACAAGGCGGCAGATACTACGGCCTTCGCTTGCAGCCGTCAACTACTTTGGACAAAAATAATCAAGTCAAGAGCGGCCGCACGGAGTATCATTACGCGGATGGGCGACCGCGCCGCGGGTGGCGTGCGCCGCGCGGCTGATTATTTTCGGAACTCTGATGCAACCGGCGTTGCAAGGCAAGGTGGTGGTCATTACCGGAGCTTCTTCCGGTATCGGCGCCGCCGCCGCGCTGGCGCTGGCGCGGCGCGGCGCCAGCCTGGTGCTCGCGGCGCGATGCCTGGACCGCCTGAACGCAGTGGCGACGCAAGTCGAGCGGCTGGGCGGGCGGGCCGTGGCGCAATCGTGCGATGTTTCATGCCGTGCGGACATCCGCCGTCTGCTGGCCCTGGCACAAGATAAGTTCGCCAGTCTGGACGTCGTCGTCGCCAATGCCGGTTTCGGCTTTTCCGCCGCCGTACACGAAACCACCGAGCCGCAGATGGATGAGATTTGGCGGGTGAACGTACTGGGCACGTGGTACGTGATGGCCGAGGCCGCGGCGGTAATGATTCGGCGACGCGCGGGGCACATCATCGTAATTTCATCCGCGGCGGCGCGGCGCGGCCTGCCGCGCATGGGCGCGTACAGCATGACCAAGGCCGCGCAGTTGTCATTGGCCGAAGCCCAGCGGATTGAACTCGCCGGTACGGGCGTGCATGTAAGTTCCGTGCATCCCATCAGCACCCGAACCAACTTTTTCGCCGAGGCGTCCCGGCGCAGCGCCACGCACGTCGGCGGCATCGGAAAAATGCAGACGGCGGAACTGGTGGGAGAGAAAATCGCGCTACTGGTCGAACGTCCGCGACCGGAACTCTGGCCGTTTTCGCCGGCGCGCTGGAGCCTGGGATTGGCAACTCTGCTGCCGGGCGTCGCCGATTATTTCATGCGGCGGCTCGCGCCGCCGGGCGCCGGGCGGGAGAAAAAAAAGTGAGGCGATCAGATTTTTGGCGCGTTTTCCGGTGGGGAATCCCGGTCTTGGGCGCTGCCGGAGCTGTCTTATTTCTGTTCTGGCGACGAGAGACCGCGCCGCGGAACTTTCCCCCGGCCGCGTCCGCCGCTCGTTATGTTCGTGTGATGACGGCCAACATCAACAACATCGAACCGAACGCCGGAAAGCATAGCTGGTCGCGGCGCCGGGGCGTGCTGCTGGCCATCTTGCACAAATACCGCCCCGGCATCATCGCCATGCAGGCGGCCACGCCGGCACAAACCGCCTGGCTGGCCGTGCGCCTGCGTGGTTATGCGCATTTTCCCGCACACGCGGCTCTGCATGGAAACATTCTTTCCGCGCTGGCGGGGGCGCTGGCGTTCTGGAACCAGATATTTTTTCAAAACCGTTTCCAACTCGTCGCCGGCGCCTACGGCCTGGTGCGCCCGCGCCATCTCCAGCGAAACCCCACCGAAAACGCCTACTATTCGCTGGCGGTGCTGCGCGACCGGCGGCGGGTTCTGCCCACTGTGATTGTGATCGACACCCACCTTCGGCACGGCAATGAGAATGCCGCCCTTTGTGCGGCTAAATTACAGGTGATTCTACGGCATTGGTGGAAGCGTTATCTGGACGCGCGGGCGATTCTGCTCGGCGATATGAATCATCCCCGGAACGACGCTCCCGTTTACAGCGCTCTGCTGGGACGACGCTATCTTCATGGCTGCCGTGGTCCGCTGTTCGATACTTTCAACTATCGCCGGCGGCCGCGGGGGCGATTGTGGGGAACCTGGCAGAATTACGTCGGCCGGCCGGTCGTTCGCTGGCCTACCGACCTTATATTTGTCAGCCGCGGCTGGAAATTCACACCGGCCCGAATCATTCGCGATCACTCCCCGTCCGGCGTTTATCCCAGCGATCATTTTTTTGTATTGACTACGTTGCGCCCGGCGCCGGTTCCATGACAATTTTTGACAATGGAAAACGTCCTGAATTAGAATACGCTCCGGCGTTCTCCCCGACCGGCCGGCAATGAGGTGAAGGCATGGCCGAAGATCTTGTGCCCGATGATCTTGCGAACGCACCGCCGTCCGGCGGCGCCTCTCCGGAACGATTCAACCGCCGTGACTTTTTGAAGATCGCCGGCTTGTTTCCGCTCCCAATGGCCATCGGGAGCGGGATTGGCACGGCGACCGCCTCCGCGGCGCACCTTCGGGAACCCGCCACCCGCCCCCATCCCGCGAGCCACCAGGACCATGGCGCGGCGCTGCCGGCCCTTATGTTGAATGATCCGGCGCTGCCGGAGCACGACCCGGCGCTATCGGCGACACTGGCCGACGCCCTGGAAACAGCCGGTTACTCGGTCCGTTCCACCACCATTGCCGATATTTTCCATCCGCAGGCGTTGACGGTCGATTCCTGTGCGCTGCTGGCGTTGCCGCAGGCGCAGGCCCTGCCTCCGGCCCTGTTTCCCGTGGTCCAGGCCTATCTCCAGGCCGGCGGTCACTTGCTGGCCCTGGGACTGCCGGCCTGGAACACCCAGTTGGTTCAGGAACCATCCGGCACGTGGAGCAAACCCCTGGCGCCAATCACGACGCCGCCGCCGCCCCTGGAGACAATCTGCCCCGCCTACAAGTTTTATCCGATACATGGCGCCGTGCGTGTGGACGTGGTGCCCGGCCAGGCGGTGATCCGCCCCTCGCGCGAACGGATCCAGGCGCCCGCCGCCATGATTTCCTCCTTCGCGCGTCCGAGCAGTACGGGTTTCGCCAAGGGTCGCCCTTGGCGTTGGATTTCCCTTTTGCGCGCCGGGGATGCGCAGAGCGACGCCTGGCGGGGTTCCCCGGGAACGCTGTTACTTCATCCACCCGGCAAAGAACCATACGCTGGCGGCGCCTGGGCGGCTTTCACCCCCGCCGCCGCCGATTTTTACCGCCAGCCGGCCATGCGGCAGGTGCTTACCCAGACAGCGCGGCGTCTGCACGACGGCCTCTTCCTGCTGGAAGGCGGTGCGGAGTTCTACACCTATTTTCCCGGCCAAAGCGTGCGCCTGGGAACCAGGGTCGCCAACTTGTGTGCCGCGAGCGGATTCGCCGCCAGCCAGGCGCGGCGCGGACGAGTAGTCATCACGATCCAATTCGCCGGTGGCCGAAAAGTGCTCCGGCGTAGCTGGCCGGTGGTATTGAACCGCGGGGGCACGGTGGTGCACGTGTTTACCTGGAACCCTCCCGGTAACTGGCCCGCCGCCGGCTATACGATCATTACGGAATTGTTGGAACACGGACGGGTGGTGGACTCTCTGGAGCATCGCCTTCACGTCTGGACGCCGCCGACCCGCCCCAACTGGATCACCATTCGCCCGGACGGACATTTTTATCTCAACGGTCGCTTGTGGCGCGTCAACGGCGTCAATTATATGCCATCGTCGGGCATGGCTGAGGAAGGAGCGTTGTTTGGGACTATATTCCTGGGGTGGCTCAACCGTCCCGGATACGATCCGGAAGTAATCGAGCGCGACCTGGGACATATCCAGAACATAGGACTCAACGCCGTAAGCGTGCGTTGCAGTTCTTATGACATGGACTCCCAGAACCTGCTGGACCTGTTGCGGCGATGCCGCGAACATCAGTTGCGCGTGAAACTGAGTCTACAACCTGGAGTCTCGTACTGGCTTAATGGCCGCAGTTGGGAACAGGGAGAAAACCTGGCTTGGCATGTTTTCAAGGAAATCATCGACCACTACCGCCTGGCCGAGAACGATACGGTATTCACCTATGAAATCGACTGGGAGCCGAGTTTCGGTAGCGTCGGCGGGCTGCGGCGCACAGACAAGGCCTGGGCGAAATGGGTCCAGGCTCATTATGGCGGCGTCGCCGCCGCCGAGCGGGCCTGGGGTGTGCCCGCGCCGCGTGACAAGCAGGGGCAATTGACCGGTCCGCCCCATAGAGACCTTGACTTTCAGCTCGTATATCCCGTGCGATACCGTAAGCCTTTATGGACCGGTCCGTCCGATTGGGCGAACCTGAACCTGCCCGCGGTGCAAGAGCCGCAAAGGAAGCTGATTGCGGCGTATCGGCGTTTTCTCAATGACTGGCTGGCCGAAACATACGGCCTGCCGGCGCGGCGCATCCGCGCCATCGCCCCGCATCAATATGTAAGCTTTCGCATGGCGCAGGCGAGCGATCCAGGGTGGATCAGTGCCGCAGACTACCACTTTGAAGGGTTGGCACGGGCGCTGGATTTTCTTTCGCCGGAAAGCTATGGCGAGTTGAACCGCCGGGCCGATCCCGCAAGTATCCGGCCGGCCACGGATAACGGGCCGGAACTGATTCTCTTTCGCATCGCCTACGCCCGGTCGGTTGCGCCCCACGAGCCGGTTATCTGGGCGGAGACCGGCATGAGCGCCTGGGGTGCGGATGTGCAGCCGGGCGATGGTCTGCAAGGAGATGTATTAAGCCCTCTGGTTACATCGTCGTCTAAATCATGGTATGCGGCGCTGCAGGCCGACAGTCCGCAAGCCTTGCAGGCCCAGGGCGTTTACTACGCCAAATTCTACAAGCTGGCGCTTTTCTCCGGCGCCGACGGCATTTTCTGGTGGTTCTATCCCGGGGGCTATCAGTACTATGAAGGCAGCGATTGCGGCCTGATCAACCCCGATGGAACGGATCGCCCGGCCACGAAAATGGTTCGAATATGGGGACGGCGGCTGCTGGCCGCACCGCTCCCCCCGGAACCGACCGTGTGGCTGGATTACGATAGCGACCGGCATCCGGACGGCGTATTGGGTATATACTGGTCCTTGTACGCGCGATTCTCTGCCGCGGTCAAGCACGGCTGTTTTCCCGGCTTGCGGGCGACCACCAGAACCGGCGGCTCTTGAATTGCGCCCCGTGACCAGTTAATTCAGGCTCTGCAAGCGGATGGCGAACGAAGACATTGAGATATCGATTATCGCACCGGCGTTCAACGAAGTTGAAAATGTCGGTCCCCTGGTGGAGCGGATCCGGGAAGTCTTCGTCCCCTTGAAAATCAGTTTTGAGGCGATCATCGTCGATGACGCCGGCACGGACGGCACGCGGGAAAAATTGGTGGAATTATCGCGGCTTTATCCCTGGCTGCGCGTGATTTCGCTGGAGAAAAACAGCGGGCAGACGGCGGCAATGGACGCCGGCTTCCGTGCCGCACGCGGACGAATCTGGGGAACCGTCGACGCCGACATGCAGAACGATCCCGGTGAAATTCCCAGGCTCATGGCTCTGCTCGGCCCGGACGTGGATATGGTCAACGGCTGGCGGCGCAGGCGCAGCGATCATTTTCTGCGCATTATCCAGACGCGTATCGCCAATGGAATACGCAATTGCCTCAGCGGCGAAAATATCCGGGATTCCGCCTGTTCCCTCAAGGTTTACAAACGGCAGTGCCTTCAGGGGCTCACCCTTTACAAGGGAATGCACCGCTTCTTTCCGACCCTGGTGAAAATGCGCGGCTACAACGTGATCGAAACGCCGGTTAGCCATCAGCCCCGCGCCCACGGCGTGACCAAGTACAAGTTCGGCAGCCGGGTAATTCGGGCCTTCATGGATCTGCTGGCCGTACGCTGGATGAAACAGCGGGTTTTGAATTACCAAGCCGTCGAATGGACGACCAACCGCCCCGCGGCGCCACCGGTACAAGCGGATGGAAAAGACCCGGAGGCCCGGTGAAACACAGAGCAAATAGTTTTTTTCAGAGCGGATGCCCATGATTCACGCCACCGCCGTAATTGATTCCGAAGCGCGGATAGACGCGAGCGTTCAGATAGGTCCCTACGCCATCGTGGAAGGGCCGGTGACCATCGGGTCGCAATGCGTGCTTGCGTCGCATGCCAAACTGATCGGACCGCTGGTGCTGGGCCGCGGCAACCGGGTTCACAGTTTCGCCGTTCTGGGCGACGCGCCCCAGGACGCCAAGTATCGGGATCAACCGAGCCGGCTCCTCATCGGCGACGATAATATTTTCCGGGAGCACGTGACGGTCCACCGCGGCGCCAACGGTGAAACCATCATCGGCACGCACAATTTTTTCATGGTGGGCAGCCACGTCGGCCACAACTGCCGCGTCGGCGACAACGTCACCCTGGTCAATCACGCCACCCTCGGCGGTTATGTGGAGGTTCAGGATCGCGCGATAATCGGCGGACACTGCGCCATTCATCAATTTTGCCGCGTGGGCCGGTTGGCGATGATCTCCAACAACTCCGCACACAACGTCGATATTCCTCCGTTTGTTACCGCGCTGCTGATCAACACCATCACGCAGCTCAACGCCGTCGGAATTCGCCGCTCGGGCATGGGGCCGCAAGGCATCCATGCTCTTCGGCGGATGTTTCAAACGCTGTTTCGCACGCACGGCGACGTGCCCCTGGGCAGAAGCATCGACTTATTGCCGGACGAGCTGCGCCGGACTCCGGAGGTTGAAGAGTTCATCCAATTCGTCCGCACGACCAGGCGCGGCGTGGCCCGCTTTCGTCCCTGGTCCATGCGGCAGGGCGCCATGGAACCCGGCAATCCCGCCGGCGCACGGGATGGTGGAGATTGAGGAACCTGATGAATCCGGCCATCGCCCGCATCCTTGACGCCAATGGCAACCGCGCCCGCGAAGCGCTGCGGGTACTGGAAGATTACGCCCGTCTGGGACTCAACGACGGCGGGCTATCCGGCGAGCTGAAAATGCTGCGCCACGATTTGGCCGGCGTCCTGGGCCGGCTCGGCGGCGCGGAACTTGTTCTGGCCCGCGACACGCCGGGCGATCCGGGCGTGGGAATCAAAACGCCCGCCGAACTGGAGCGCGGTGGTCTGTTCGACGTTTTATGCGCCAACGCCAGGCGGCTTACCGAGGCGCTGCGCGTATTGGAGGAATTGGGCAAGACATTGGCGCCGGCGGCGGCGACGCGCATTGAAAATATCCGCTACCGAAGCTATGCGCTGGAGCAGCAAATTCTGCGCATCGCCGGCCAGCAGGGTCGTCTGGCGCGCATGCGGCTCTACGTTCTATTGACCGAAGCCTTGTGCCGCCGCCCGTGGGAACAGACACTTGAGGCTCTCCTGGCCGGCGGCGCGGACTGCATACAGTTGCGCGAAAAGAATCTTTCTGATTGCGAACTGTTGCGACGTGCGCGGATTCTGGTGGAGAAGTGCCGCGCGCGGGCGGTGGCGTCGATCATCAACGACCGCGTGGACATCGCACTGGCGGCCGGCGCCGACGGGGCACATCTGGGCCAGCAGGATATGCCTTGCGCTATCGCCAGAAAAATCGCGGGCCGCGACATGATTCTCGGCGTATCCACCCAAAACGTCGAACAGGCGCGCGCCGCCGTCCGGGATGGGGCGACGTATATCGCCATCGGTCCGATGTTTCCGACGCAAACCAAGATCAAACCCCGCCTCGCCGGCGTGGAATATGCCCGCGAAATTCGCGGCGCGAATCTGCCGATCCCCTCCGTCGCCATCGGCGGAATCACGCCGGAGAATCTTGGTCAACTGCTGACCGCGGGCGTTGCGTCCGTGGCGGTAAGTTCCGCAGCCCTCGCCGCGGATGATCCGCAAGCTCTCTGCCGGCGGCTGCGGGACATGTTGCATCGGAAAAATAAATCGTAAGCCGGGGCGTGGCGATTTTTCCGGGAGCGGGGTTTATGGCTATGGTTGAATGCGGGCAACCGGTAATGGAACAAAGCCATTATTATGGTTAGAATACTGGAATAATGTCTTGTTCCAGCGGTCTCCCGCGCCGCCTTTTTGATATGCTCCCATCGGCCAATGGTGCAAGCTGCAATCAATCATCCGGCGCGAAGCCGGGCCGCTGCGACGGCCCGCGTCGCGGCGAATCGAGAACCGCAGGTCGCAAATGTATCAAAAAAGGCCGCGTGGAGAATATATTTCCGGTCCGCTGCCGCGGAATTTTCAATATTTTTTCATAAATTTATAGGCGCGTAAGTGCTTGTTTAATCAGTAG
>JAJYDU010000138.1 GCA_021790475.1 Planctomycetota bacterium
AACAAGTATGAAAATGTATCAGATATGAAATACCGGTCTTGGCGGCCTTGCGCCTTGCCAACGGCGGCGCGAGCGACTATGGTAATGGTTGAGAAAACGGGGACGTCGTTCAATGGGAGGACGGCGCGTTCGCAATGCGCAAATGGGGGTTCGATTCCCCTCGTCTCCATTCCCCGGAAAACCCTTTATCCATGCGGGTTTCACAATGTTCATGCGGGTTTGCTTCACGTCTTGATATGTCGGTTCTTACTCCGCCAGACTCCACGGAGTTCTTAGTTTCTATGCCCTCACGCGCCCAGCAGCGCGCCCAGCGCGGCATAGAATTCAGCAGGTTAGAAGGCATTGGAATCCGTGCCCATCATAAATGTTAGATCGCGGCAGGAATAGGCCGCTGTTCGGCGACCGATAGCCCAAACCCCTCCAGGCCATGAAGTTTCTTAGGCCGATTGGTCAACAGAATCAACCGGGTCAGACCCAAATCGCGTAGAATCTGCGCGCCGATGCCGATGTCCCGTCGCGTCATCGCCTCACGCCGGGACTTGCGCATGGGACCTGTTGGCTCTTGCTGGGGCGGGTCGGTTCGCCGATCGCGCGTTTTCATATCCTGCAGCCGGGTCAGAAGGGCTAGACCGCGCGATTCCTGCCGCAGGTACACAACGGCGCCTTTCCCCTGCTTGTGAATCATCCGCAACGAGTTCTGAAGTTCGCGTCCGCTTGCGGTGAAATCCGCCTGGAACACATCGCCCAGTAGATGCTCCGAGTGAACCCGGACCAGAACCGGTTCCTCATGCCCGATCGGCTTTCCGGATACAGGATCCAGCCGGCCCAAGCCTCCGCAACACAAAGCCACGTGCAACAGCGGGTCCTGCACGGTTTCGTAGACAACAAGATCAAATTTTCCGAATGTGGTGTGGATCGGCAGGAAGTCCACCCGCCGCACCAGCGCCTCGCGTCGCAGCCGGTGCTGAATCACCTGGGCGATGGAGCACAGGGGCAGATGGTGCCGCCGGCAGAAATCCCGCAACTGCCGGAGGCGGGCCATGCTGCCGTCCGCAGCCATGATTTCAATGATGACGGCGGCGGGATAAAGCCCGGCCAACCGCGCCAGATCGACCGAACCTTCGGTTTGACCGGCTCGTTCCAGCGTACCGCCGGGTCGGGCCTGGAGCGGGTTGACGTGGCCGGGACGGCACAGGTCGCCCGGTGTGGATTTTGGATCAATGAGAACCCGAATGGTTGCGGCCCGCTCGCGGGCGGATACGCCCGTGGTGATGCCAAAACGCGGGTGGGCGTCGACGCTCACGGTAAAGGCGGTTCCCAGCGGCGCGGTGTTATAGGCGGCCTGGGGGTAAAGTTCCATACGCCGGCAATTTTCCGGAGTCAGCGCGACGCATAAAACTCCCCGCGCCTCGCGCAGCATGAAGTTGACGATTTCGGGTGTGACAAACTCCGCGCTGCAAACCAGGTCCCCCTCATTTTCGCGGTCTTCGTCATCAACCAGCACCGCCATTTTCCCGCGCCGCAGCGCCGCGAGCACTTCATCGATCGGCGCAAAAGACATCGGCCTCGTTAACCTCTTTGGCGAACGGCGGATGGGCCGTTTTTATCCAGGGGAGCATGGCTTCAATTTGGCGCAGTTCGGGGGCGTGGCGATGCGCTGCCCTTGGGGACTGTTCAGCGGATACCATTGCGATCCTTTGGCCGGCGAGCGAACCAACATGCCGGCGACGCCCAGCTTCTGCAGGGCCGTGACGCCTCTATTCTTTATCATGGCTTGAGCCTGCCTGGTATATTTCTGCAGATAGATCAGTTTCTTGTTCTTACAGCTTGAGCAGGTATAGAACATGGCCAGAACAAGGGTCGGCTTGCCCGTCTTGGGGTCGATCAAGGGCGGGTATTTGGCGGCGGAATGAATGCTGATTGCGCCCGTGGCGGTATTGTAATAATAAGCCTCGCCCGTTCCATAGGTTCGCGGACCCATTTGCCGGATGATATTCGCCACCAGCACAATGATAACAACCGCCGCAATGATGCCCGCCACAGTCGCATTCTTGTTAATCGCCTGGCGAATGTCGGAAAAATTCATTTTTTCTTTCCAATTGTATGGAAGGATCATAGATACCCCCTTTTCTGTCCTTATTATGACCGTAAAAAAAACCAAAATACAACTGAACCGTCGCGCATCGGTACTCCCCGTTCGCGGAACGTTTCACCATTTACCTCTTGAGAGAAAAACTTAACACCTTTTTCATAAATTACAAGGGTGCCGCAACGGCTGATTATTCACGCCTGTTGCGCGCCGTCGAAAACCGGTGGGGAGACGATTACCTAAAAAGCGTCGGCAGATCGTTGAAAATCGTGATGTACAAAAATAAAGCGCCGATCAAAGCGATTCCCGCCACCTGAATCGCCGTCTGCACGCGTACCGAAAGCGGTTTGCCGCGGAACTTTTCGACAATCAGCAGAACAAACAATCCGCCATCCAGAATCGGCAGCGGCAGAAAATTGATGACCGCCAGATTTACTGAAATGAGTCCCAGAAAATACAACAGATAGGTAAAACCCCGGCTCTCAAATTCATATCCCACCTTGGCGATTCCAATTACGCTGTGAAGTTGATGGGGTGAAATGGTTCCCACGCCAAGTCCCCGCAGTGTCAGGTACGTACGGACAATCCACCGCCAGGTGTGATCGATTCCCATGATCGCCGCTCCCACCAGGGAGCGGCTTCGCTGAAGTTCCAGCAGCGGTTCCAGCGGCAATCCGATTTGATACTGAAATTGGCGCAACCCCAGCTTCTCGGCGGAGGTAAACGGAGTTGCCGCCGGTGCGCCCCGGTTCGCGAAATGTAAAACCACCGTTTTTCCATGGTATCGTCTCAGATCATTAACCAGTTGGCCCCAACTGCCTATGGGCAATACTTTTCTCGCGTGCGACCCCAGGGCAATTCCCACCAGCGTCTGGCCGGGTTTGACGCCGGTCTGGAGCGCCCGTTTATTTACCTGGCCGATTATTGCCTGGCTGAAACAGGGCGTCAGAGCGACACCGATTCGGGGGGGCGTTGAAAAAACAGACCAGGATGATATTTTCGGTTTAACGAATAATTTTGTTTGTTTTCCGTCGCGAAGAACAATCATGGCCAGCGGCTTGCCGGCGCTCGATTCAATGAGTTGTATGAACTGGTGAACTCTCGGGTAGGCCAGAGTGCCCAACCGCACAACCAGATCATTTGTTTTTACGCCCGCCGCGGCCGCCGCGCCTCCGGGAAGAACCTCGGCGATTTTCGTCAGTGGATGCATCCCCAGGATGTCAGGCGTTTTGTTAACCCAGTCGCGCAAGGTCAGGCGCGCCTGGAGTACCAGTGTCGCGGTTTGCGGCGGTTGGACCGGCCGTACCAGCCTGATCCGCAACGGCTTGCCACCGGACCGCTCAATCATCTGATGAAAGCCGGCCCAACTACGAATTTTTACGCCGTTGACCGAAACAATTTGCGCACCGGGAATCAGGCCTTTGAATTCGGGATTTTCCCTGACGAAAGTTTTCAGACCCGCGGGAGTGAATTGGGGAATTTTCAGCCGCGGCGCCTCGCTGACGCCGAAAGCCAGCAGACCGGTATCGGGATTATTCACCGGAATCAGTCGAACGCTGTGCGTCCGGGTACTTCCGGGGCGGACGTATTGCAGACGCACCGGCCGGCCGGGGCTGTCCAGCGCGGCGGCGACCCCGAGGTCCGTGAATTCCAGAAATCCGCGTGGTTTGTGGTGATCGATGGAAATAATACGGTCGCCGGCGTGCAGGCCGGCCTTTTGCGCGGGGCTGTTATAGGCTACGGATCCGACCACCGCCGGTGGAAACTTCACACCCATGCGGAAAATAGCCGCGAAAAGAATCACGGCGAAAATCAAATTCATAACCACGCCGGCGGAAATCACCACCATCCGCTGCCAGATCGGCTTTTTCCCGAACGACGCCGGGTCGGCGCTGGCCTTGCTCGGATCCAGGTCATCCTGGCCGAGCATTCGCACATAGCCTCCAAACGGCAGCCAGGCCAGCCGATAGTCCGTCTCCCCGATTTTTTTCTTCACCCCGGCCTCCGGTTTTTTTTCTTGATCGCTTTCGTTGCGTGGTCCAATCGGTACAGCCCCAAAGGCAAACCCCACGCCCCTTCTCCAGCCGCAGAGCCGCGGGCCAATCCCCAGCGAAAACACGTCGCAACGGATACCGAACGATTTGGCGGCCAGAAAATGCCCCAGTTCATGGAAAAAAATAACCGAACCGAATCCCACCAGCAGCAGCAGGGATTTACGGACGCTGTCCATCATCCCCAGAAGAGAGGCGCCCACAAACAAGGGCAGTCCCATCGTCAGTAGAATTGTCCGGCCCATTGTCAGATGACGTCTGAGCCGTGCCGCCGTATGTATATCACCGCCTGTTTTCATGGCATCGCCTCACGCCGCGCCCAGGCATCAGCCGCCAGCAGATCAGCAAGCGTCGGCTGGGCGATAAAACCGCTCTGGAGATGCTTTTCCAACACCCGCGCGGCTTGCCGGACAATCCGTCCGAACGGTATTTTACCTTCCCGAAACAGGGCATTGGCCGTTTCATTGGCCGCGTTGAGCACGGCGCCGCTGGTTCCACCGCGGCGAACCACCTCGTAACCCAGGGCCAGAGCGGGAAAATGGTCTTTCGGTTCCTCGAATGTCATTTCCTGTATCTTCGACCAATCCACCCGCCGGCTGCAGCTTTGGCGGCGGTGCGGGTGGGTCAATGCATATTGAATCGCCGTGCGCATATCCGGTGCGCCAAGCTGGGCGATGATACTGGCATCCACGAATTCGATCATGCTGTGAATAATGGACTGTGGATGAATGAGCACGTCAATCCGTTCGGCCGGCAGATCGAAAAGCCAGTGCGCCTCAATAATTTCCAGCGCTTTATTCATTAGTGTGGCCGAATCAACGGTGATTTTCGGACCCATTCGCCAGTTCGGATGGTCAAGCGCCTCCGCGACGGTGGCTCGATTCATTCTTTCCCGCGGCCAGGTGCGAAAAGGGCCGCCGCTGGCCGTGAGAATAATCCGCTGGATTTCCTTTCGCCGGCCGCAGCGCAAGGCCTGAAAAATGGCGGAATGCTCGGAATCCACCGGCAAAACTTTCGCGCCGCAGCGGCGCGCCAACGGCATGACCACCCCGCCGGCCACCACCAGCGATTCCTTGTTGGACAAGGCGATCCATTTACCCGCACGCGCCGCCGCCAGCGCCGGTTTCAGGCCGGCCGCGCCCACCACCGCCACCGCCACAATATCCACATCATCACGCGCGGCCGCTTCTTCCATTGCGGCAGGCCCGGTGCGAACCTCAATACGCCGGCCGCGCAAGGCATGTTCGAGCGCGGCTGCGTCGTGTTTGCCTGCCGGCTGGCTGAGCACCACCATGCGGGGCCGATATTCCAGCGCCTGCTGCGCGAGTTTCCGCCAGTTTTGGGAGGCGGTCAAGGCGGTAATTTCAAACTCGCCGTCCAGATGCCGCACCACCTCCAACGTGCCGACGCCAATGGAACCCGTGCTGCCGAGCAGCGCCATGCGGCGTTTTTTTTTGCTTTTTCCCGCCTGGGGTTTACCGGAACCGGGGGTGCTCATAAGAACCTGTATCAAAAGATATTGAGGCTCAGGCTATCTTTCGAGATAGGTTCTAAACCGCAATCCTGGGTACTTTCCTGGCCCGCCATCATAAGATTCGCGGCAACCATCAACAAGCCGGGTTAACCTATGGGACCGAGCAACGCTTGTATTTCCGCCCGGAGTTTGGGCAACGGGCCGGTGATGCCCCGCCATACTTCAGCATCGGCAAGCAAATCGTAGCCATGTATCATCAGGTTCCGGAAGGCAATAATTTGGATGGTGCTGGAAATTTAGGCGGCAATGGCTGGCTCGACGCGCGCGAGCCGGTTCACAGCCTCCCCGATGATTTCAAAATTCCGTTTCACCGCCTGGCGCAGTTGGCGATTCTGCCGATAATTTTCCTGCGTTTTGCCTCGTGTGCAATCGAGGATAAATGACGCGGCATCGCCGCTGTCCGCGCGAAGTTTGGGGGTTGCATAGAGCAACTACCGCGTCCGGTTGACTTCGCGGATAAAGTAGGGATTTCGCAACGCGGAAATCATCACCAGGTCGACGGCTCCTCCCAACAGTCGCGCCAGTTCATCATCACGCAAAGCGAAATAGCGGGTTAACCAGGGGCCTAAATCAACGCCAGGCTCAAACTCCACGAGAAAATCCCCATCGCTGCGCGCGGGGTCGAACCGTCCGGCCTCCGCGGTCGAGCCGAACACCTCCAGGCGGCGTACCTGGAACCGCCGGCACAAGGCCTCAATCTGGGACCGTCGCTGCTGGATAAGATCGATCATTAATCAATATCTTAGAGCCTGTGTGAAAAGTCTTTAAGAGCTGATATTCTATAGGACATGACACGGACGTCTTATCCAACGGACCTCACGGATGAACAATGGAGGCTGATTCAGCCCCTGATACCACCGGCCTTGCCGGGCGGTCGTAAGCGCACGGTGGACATG
>JAJYDU010000139.1 GCA_021790475.1 Planctomycetota bacterium
CTTGAGCACTTTCTGATATTGCGCCCTGTATTCCGGCGTATGCGGTCGGAAAGAAATGGTGCTCTGGGGATTCAGCGGCTCGCGGAGCTTATTCAAAGCCGCCTCCTTGAGTTTGAGTTTGGCCTGGAAGTCCCGCAATTCCGTGCGGAGCTTTTTGCTTTCCACCACCGCCTGCGCGAGATGTTTGCTCACGTGCGCCAGGTTGATGGAAGCGATGGCCGGAGGCATGGCCGCGGGAGAAACCGCCGTTGTCCTGGTGGGACTGGAAACCAGGGCGCCGGTTGCTCCGGCGGTCAGAAGCGATCCGGCGAGAACCAGGCCGACCACGACAATTTTAGGGAAGCGTTCGAACATAAATATAACTCCTCAAGGTTGAAATTCTAATTTTCATAAAATCGCAACAACGGAATCGGAATCCACGCCGATCGCGCCGGCGGCGCCGCCGGCCTTCCGGCGATGGATTCTTACATGGGCAGACCGAAGGCGAAGCTTATGTACTGCACATGATCCTGGTGCCCGCGCTGGATGGGATACGCCAGATCGATTCCCAAAGGCAAACTTCCCAGGAACGGAATGACCACGCGCACTCCTATTCCGGCATCCACGCGAATGATACCGAGATGAACATTCCTTTCAACATCGCCGGCGTCGAGGAAAACGACGCCACGGAGAATTTTGCCATAAATCGGAAAATTCACCTCTTCGGTCGATACCACCATAAAATTCCCGCCGATGGCGTCCAGAAGCGGCCCGACGCGGGGCGAAACGCCATGGTAGGTAAAGCCGCGGAGCGAACCGATTCCGCCGGCGTAAAAACGCTCGAAGAAGGGAGAATGTCCCCAGGGAACAAAGCCGACTTCATTGCGCCACATGAAAACGGTTTTGCGGTCAAACAGATCGCGGTAAATGGTCTTGAAGTAGGTGAACATCCCATCGAATTTGGTGAAGGTGTAATCGCCGCCCATGGCGCCGTACTGCTCCATGGTCAGCGAGGCAATGATGCCCCGCGTGGGGAAGATGGAGCTGTTGGTGCTGTTGTACTCGATACCGGGCGTGATGCTGGTCAACGGATGCCATCCGACCTGGGATAGTATCTGCGGAGCGACGATATCGGTGGGGCTGACATCCGTGACGTTGCTTACGTCCACGTTTTCGGCGCGGAACGCCAGCGTCACACTCAAACGCCGGGTGAGCCGGCGGCCCAACGTTACGCGGTCGCCCAGACGCGAAAGGGTGTAGTTGTTGAAACCCTCGGTGAAATAATACGCGCTGTTGCGGAAGCTATAAGGGCTGTCCCACAAATAAGGCTCGGCGAACGTTACGCGGTAAAACTGATAGACGGTTCCCGGTTCCAGCAGAATCTGAAAATACTGGCCGTTACCCTTGAACGCCTGGCCGCGGAAAAATTCTCCGGGTGAATGGGGAAATGCCGTGATGTCAAAATTACGCTGTTCAAAACTGATCTGGCCAATCAGACCGGCGTTGCTGGACACCCCCGCGCCGACCAGAAAGCGGCCCGTCCGGCCCTGGTCCAGGCTCACCAGCGCGTCACGCGTACCCGGCTTGTGACCCACCGGCGTAATGTCGGCATGGGTAAAAAGGCTGGTGTCTTTGATGCGCGAAACGGAGCGGCGGACCGCAACGGTGTTATAGAGTTTGCCGGGATATAGGCGCACCGCCCGCCGGACCACGTGATCCTGCACCTGACTGTTGCCGCGTATGATCACCTGCCCCACGCGGAAAGTTTCGCCTTCCGTGATCCGAAAGATGATGCTCACCGCGCCGGGATGGGAGGAATACGCAAACGTCGGAGTTACGCGGCTGTAGATGTAGCCGGCGCGCCCATATTTGTCGGCAATCCGTTTCTGCGCCGCGAGTATGAGTTTGCTGTTGTCGTACATACCCGGTTTGATGGTGATATCCTTAAGCAGCGCGGTGGTGGGGAAAACGTGGTTGCCGCGCACCACGATTTTTCTCACACGGTACCTGATGCCGTGATGGATCACGAACTGCACCACCACCCGCGTGAGATCGGAGTTGTACTTGAGAATGTACGACGCGCGGCAATCCAGGTAACCCTTGCGCATCCACAGGCTGCGCAGTTCGGCCACATCCGCGTTCAGATCGCGGCGGCTGAGAATGCCTTTCTGAATCGGAATCAGCCAGAAGAGCTTCCAGCGCGCTTTGGTCCGCATTTTGAAATGCAGATAAAACGTAGGGTAGAAATTGTTGTTGAGGAAGCGCACCGCTTCAATATAGGTACGCGGGCCTTCGGTGATCCGGTAACGGACGATTCCCTTCACCAGCGATTTTTTATCCAGGCGCACGCGGCAGAACATATAGCCGCGGTCGTGGTAAAGCCGGCGGATGGCCCGTATATCCGTCTGAAAAATGAAGGGGTCCACCGCCCCGCCGGGATGGGCCAGAATTATTTTTCGCAGGGTGGAACTCCGGATATGCCGGTTCCCCGCCAGCTCCACCGCGTGGATAATCGGACGTTCCCGAACCACGTAACGAATGATGACGCTGTGGCGTCGCGTGGGAATCACCTCGGCGCGAACCGAAACAAACCGCCCCAGCGAGGCGATGGAACGCACATCCACGGCGACTTGCGCGCGGCTGTAGCTCTCGCCGGGCATGACGCGGATCTGATTCATGATCAAAGCGCGATCCGACGGCTTATTGCCGACGATCTGCACCTGGGCGATCGGCCAGCCAATGAAGGGACCGATCGTTCGGGCGGTGGAGGCGCGAACGGCGCGGGCCGCGGCGGGGCGGGTGGCCCTGGCGGTTCCGGCGGCGGGCGCGGCGGCTAGCCGGCTCAGACCGGCCAGGCACAAAATCAGTATGCCCAGCGCCGCGGGAAAAATTTGCGACCGTGAAACATTGTTCCCGCCGCGGCGTCTTGACGCGATTGCCTGCATGAATCTATTCCGTTCCGTCCGTATCAAGCCGTCATTGTGAAACCACGAAGGCGACGCCCGTCGCCGCGCGGGTAAAAAGCGTGCCGTAGTTTAGCCGCAACAAGCGCGATTGTGAATTGGTTTAGCCGCGGACCCTGGCCCGGGGGTGGCAATTTTTCCGGGCAGCAGTTGAATTTCGCCAATCAGGGCTTGAACCGAACGCCGCCGCGCAATCGCCAAGCAGTAAAAGCGGCTGGGGTCAGCCGCGCTCCCAGGGCGGCCCGGCCCGTACTGTGGGCGGAAACCCACGGCCGTTGTCGCAATTCTATAACTTTATCCATGAACAGTTATGTTTTTACGGAGCGCATGGCGGATTCGTCCGGTTCGAGGCTCGTTTCGTCGATGGCGCTAAGCGCCTGGAGCGCCAGGAACGCGGCCCACTGTTCGGCCTGTTTCTTGGTTGATCCCCAAGTTGGCTCAAATTCGCGGTCCGCAATTCGTACCCGCACTTGAAACGACTTTTTATGATCCGGGCCGCTTTCTCCAAGCACCTCGTAAGCGGGAACGCAGCCGAAGGCTCGCTGCGCATGCTGTTGCAGCAACGATTTGAAATTCTGGTGATGGGCGCTGGCGGCGTAGAAGTCGATCCACGTCCCCATGTGCCGCAGTACAAATTGCCGTGCTTCCTCGAAGCCGGCATCAAGATAAATCGCCCCAACCACCGACTCCAGGACGCCGGCCGCCAGGCTGGCGGGAAGGCGACCCGGCCTTTCCATACCCGGACCAACCCGGATCAGATCCGTCAGGCCGATGGCGTTACTCACCGCGGCGCAAGTTTTTCGGCTCACCACCGCCGACTTAAGAATCGTCAACTGGCCTTCCGCCCAGTCCGGGAATGATTCATACACATAGCGGCATATCACCAGCCCCAGAACGGCGTCGCCCAGGAACTCCAGCCGTTCGTTGGACAAGAGCCGATCGGTCGCGCAAGAGGCGTGGGTGAGCGCTTCATTGAGCAGGCGCGCGTCATGAAAGCGGTGCGCCAGAATTCCCTGGCACTGTTCGAGAATTTCCGTTGAAACCATAAGTTAAACACCCCGTGCCGCGCGGCGCGCCCACGCCGGCTGATTCGCGGCTCCAAGAGAAACTTTCGCACCGGGAAGCGGTTGGCCCCGCCGCCGGTCGGCTCGGTTTCGCGAGCGCATCACTCCGTTTTCAATCGGTTTATCGCCCGTAGCGTCCCCAATAATTTATCCATATCCGCCGGCAGAGGCGCTTCCAGATGTATTCGTTTGAAGCTCAGGGGATGCACAAATTGCAGTTTCCAGGCATGCAGCGCCTGCCGCCGGATCAGGGGAACTGGAGATTTATCGGACTGCCCCATGATGTCCCGCGGGGAAATCTCGCGCCCACCGTACATCCCATCGCCTACAATCGGGCAGCCAATGTGGCTTAAGTGAACCCGCAACTGGTGCGTACGCCCGGTTTTTGGAGAAAGCTCCAGCAGAGTGAAATATTTGAATCGTTCCCGCACCCGGTAAATGCTCTGCGCCGGCCGCCCGATATCGTTCCGCACGGCATATTTTTCCCGCTCGTGCGGATGCACCGCCACCGGGGCGTCGATTTGATCGCTTTCCAGCGGCGGCGATCCATGTACCACCGCCAGGTACGTCTTGTGGATGGTGCGGCGTTCGAACTGGCCGGCTAGCCGCCAGTGGGCTTCATCGGTTTTGGCGATCAGAATAAGCCCCGTGGTGTTCCGGTCCAACCGATGGATAATTCCCGGCCGCCAGGGATCGCCGCCGGTGGAAAGCGTACCCGCTGTTTTTTGCGCATGATGCAGCAACGCGTTGATCAGCGTGCCGGTCCAGTGTCCGCGGGCCGGATGCACCAGCAGATCGGCCTGCTTGTTGATCGCAATCAGGGCCTCGTCTTCATAAATAATTTCCAGTGGAATGTCTTCCGGAAGGATCGCGCGGTCGACTACCGGCGGAAGTGCCAGCTCCACCCTGTCGCCGGACCGCAGAACGGCGCCGGCTTTGGCCACCCGTCCGTTGACCTGGATGGCGCCCGCCTTGATAAGCTTTTGGAGCATTGTACGCGAATGGTGGGGCAATCGGTCGCGCAGATATACATCCAGGCGTTTGCGCAGATCGCGGCGAATCCGGAAACAGTACTGTTCCAGTCCCCCGTCAGAATTTTCGGCCTGGGGCGGCGACGGCTCAAAATCATCCGTCATACGGATTGGAACTTCCAGCATGGCCGTATTGTATATCTCGCAGGCGATTTTGTATAAGCCCGTTTCCAGGCTATACTTAAAGGAGTGAAGGCGGGCAACCGACGCTCTGGCGCGGCCCGCGGGCGGGAGCGTTTTTTTACCGCCGGGCCTGCGTGCGCTGCCGGAGAATACACGCCATGGCGCGGTTGCCGCGAAACGGAGTGTTTTTCCAGCGGATGGACGCGGGAAGGGAAATTCAGTAATGTCGAGCAGGGTTGAAAATCGTCGAGAGATCCGGCGCCGCGGGCGGCGGTGCGGTTTCACCCTCATTGAGTTGCTGGTGGTGATCAGCGTGATCGCCATCCTCATTGCCATCCTGATACCCACTCTGCACCGGGCCGTCGTTCAGGCCGATCGTGTGACATGCGCGGCCCACCTCCGGCAGATTGGTTCGGCATTTCGTGAATATGCCGTCCAGAATCGTAACATGTATCCAACTCCATACAATATGAATGTGGCAAATCTATTTCAATATGTCACTACTTCGCCCTCGAATGTATTTGTTCCTCCCGGTTCTCTCTATGGCTATGGCCCGGCGCGAACAGCCCCTTATTACCTGCCTTTCGGGCCGGAGGGCACGACCGCCGTTCCTAACACCCCGTTGGGTTTTGCCCTGCTTTACACCACGGGATTCATTACCGCATCCAATACCGCGATCTTCTATTGCACCCAACCCGGATATTCCGGCCCCTTGACTTTGGGCGCGGGATACATGCCCACCGCCATTGCCAGCGCCAAAGCGGCCGCCGGCGTGGGTATATCTCCCACGATCAGCTGGTCCACCGTGTACGCCGGTTATTGCTATTGGTATCAACGCCCGTACATCGGCGCCCAGAATACGCCCAATCCGCTCACAGTCGATGCTTCCGCCGCCGATGGCTGGAATGACGACTCGAATTCGAATACGGGCATTGTACCGGACACGAAGCACCCATTTGTGCAAAATACATATCAAAATACATCATCTGGTTCTGCATTGGCCTACAACGGCCAGGACGGCATTCTGGCCGGCGATATTGATGTCGCCGCCGGCGGGCCGCCCACTCCCAATTGGACCATTCCCGCCGGCGCCCTTGGCGCCTACCCCGCCGCGGTGTGGTCCAATCACGTTTCGTCAAGCGGAAGGCCCGCCGGGGGCAATATCCTCTACAACAACGGTTCCGTGCAGTGGCTGAAAATCGACCAGATGACCCCGGGCTACGTTTTCCACGGACTTTATTTCTATCGCTGATTTTAGAGCCTATACCGGACAGGTTCTTAGAGCCTGTGTGAAAAGTCTTTAAGAGCTGATATTCTATAGGACATGACACGGACGTCTTATCCAACGGACCTCACGGATGAACAATGGAGGCTGA
>JAJYDU010000014.1 GCA_021790475.1 Planctomycetota bacterium
ATTCAAACGCGACATGAAAATCCGCTTTGATTCATTCCTGCCCCAATGGAACTACCGAGCCACCCCTGACTCCCCTTAAATCGGGAAGTTATTTCGGGCCCGTTCCTTGGGTTGCCTTTATAAGGTCGAGGGTATCGGAGATGACGGCCTCGGCTACCGCTACTTCACCGGCCCAAGGCGAGAGGATGCGACGAAGGGGAAATTCTTCTCGGGAGTTCCTACGGAACGCCGAAGAGAGCTGGCGGCCGGCACCGCGAAAAAATACAAGCCAATCCTGAATTTCAAAAACATGTCCGACGCATTCGGAAACTGCCGACACGAAGGCGGCGTCGAGTTTAGCAGCGGAAAGAAGCCTACGGAGTTTCTACAATTCATCCTTTCCATTGTGGGCGGTGGCGAATATGGGTACACCGTATTGGATTTCTTCGCCGGCTCATGCAGCGCCGCCCACGCGGTTCTCGACCTGAACAAACAGGATGGCGGCAATCGCAAATTCATCATGGTTCAATTGCCGGAACCATGCGATAAGGATTCCGAAGCATTCAAGGCCGGTTACAAAAACATAGCGGACATTGGCAAAGAGCGGATCCGCCGCGTCATTAAGAAAATCCAGGCCGAACAGGCGCAAGCTGCCAAGCAGGCGGCGCTTCCAGGCATGGATGACAAACCCAAGGCATTGGATTTGGGCTTCAAAGTCTTCAAGCTCGCTTCCAGCAATATCAAAACCTGGGATCCCGATTTCAACCAGCTTGAGCATTCGCTCGTAAGCGCGACCGAGCCGATCAAGCCTGATCGCTCCGAAGCCGATGTGCTTTACGAAATTCTGCTCAAATACGGCCTGGATTTGACCCTGCCCACTGAAAAACGCGAGATCGGCGGGAAAACCGTTCACATCATCGGCGGCGGCGGGCTGGTCGTCTGCCTGGCGAAAAATATGACGCTGGACGTGGTGGAAAAAATCGCCGCGCTGAAAGACGAATTCAAGCCGGAAACTCCGCCCGGCATGCGCGTGGTATTCAAGGACGCCGGTTTCGCCGGCGACGAACTGAAAACCAATGCCGTGCAGATTCTCAAACAGCGTGGGATTGAAGACGTAAGGGCGGTGTAGAGGGTGGGTTACTGGCCGAGGCACAGTTCGGCTTGAACGTAAAATACATTGGCAACCAGCAGCATAGAATCAGAGCTTGACCAGATGATGACGTTTAATGAATTATTCAAAGGGCTACATGAGGGGGACGAAACCGTTGAGATTGAGGCGAAGACCGGTCGGGAGGTCGGAAATTCGCTGCTGGAAACCGTTTGCGCCATGTCGAATCGAACCGGGGCGCGGCGGGGGATACATCCTGCTGGGTGTGCGGCTCATGCCTGAATCGCTGTTCCCCGACTATGAAGTGGTAGGGGTATCACAGCCCGACAAAGTGCAAGTCGACCTCATCAGTCAATGCTCCAGCATATTCAACATCGTTGTCCGGCCACAGGTGGAAACGGAGGTTCGCCCGGATAAAAAAGTTGTGTTGATCGTCCATGTGCCGGAGGCGCCAGCCCATGACAAGCCGGTATATTTCAAGGCCAAAGGATTGCCACGGGGAGCATTTCGACGGATCGGCTCAACGGACCAGGTTTGCACAGATGATGATTTGCAAGCCTTTTATCAGGGACGTGGCCACCGCAGCCTCGACGAAAGCGTGGTGGAAAATTGCACCCTCGATGACTTGGATCCCGCGGCTGTCGCGGAGTACCGACGCATTCGCGCCGAAGCGAACCCTAATGCACCGGAACTGGGCTACACCGACAACGAACTGCTGCTGAGTTTGTGCTGCGCCGACCGGCACCAGGACAAATTGCTGCCCACGATTGCGGGGGTGTTGCTGTTCGGTAAACGTCAAGCCATTCGGCGCGTATTTCCCCTGATGCGGGTGGATTACATTCGCGTGCCGGGGCGGGAGTGGGTTCGCAATCCAGAAAGCCGCTTCGATACGGTTGAAATATTGGACCCCATCATGCTGGCGTTGCCGCGTGCACTTAACACAGTTCTGGACGACATTCCGAAGGCATTCCACCTCCCAGCCAACAGCGTGCGCCGGCAGGATGTACCATTGTTACCGCGCACGGCGATTCGCGAAGCCATCGTCAACGCCGTTATGCACCGAAGTTATCGGCACAAATCGCCGGTCCAGATCATTCGGTATGCGAATCGGCTGGAGATTCGCAATCCGGGGCATTCGCTGGTGCCGGACGAGCGGCTCGGCGAACCTGGCTCGATTACGCGGAACGAGAAGATCGCCGCCGTTTTGCATGAGACCCGCTATGCCGAGACCAAAGGGAGTGGTATTCGTGCGATGCGTGAGTCAATGGCCCAGGCGAACCTGACTCCACCAACCTTTGAGTCGGATCGCCAGAAAGATTGCTTCGTCGTAACGTTCCTTTTCCATCATTTTCTCAACGAAGACGACGTGCAGTGGCTGGGGCGATTTTCGGATGCGGAGATCTCCGAAGACGAACAAAAGGCCTTGGTATTTGCGCGGGAAATTGGGGCGATTAACAATGCCGCCTACAGAGATATCAACCGGGTAGAGACGCTGGTCGCAAGTGGGCATTTAAGACGGCTCCGGGACTTGGGGCTGTTGGAGCAAAAAAGAAAGAGCGCCGGCACCTTCTATGTCCCCACGCAACGGTTGACGGAAACCCCATCTTTGACCGGCTCATCACAACCGCAAGCGCAGGGGTTAACCCCTGCGCTTAAGGCGCAAGCGCAGGGGTTCGACTCCTTATCGCCAAGGCTACCGATCAACTTAGAGGGCTTACCTGCAGAGCTTGCCGCTGTATTACGAGGACTACACCAGCGGGCCAGGCCGGCCGATGTACAGCTTGTCATCCAGCAGTTGTGCGAGTGGAAGCCCCTGAAGGCCGAGCAGATTGCTCGCTACCTTGGCCGCAAGCAAATCTATGTCACACGAACACACCTCACGCCCATGATCCGCCGCGGCGAACTCGTGTACGTCTTCCCGGACAACCCGGCCCACCCGCAACAGGCATATCGGGTGGTTGGCCGGCCAGGGGGCAAAAAGTGAAACTCCAATTCGATTCCAACCTTGATTACCAGCTTGAAGCCATCCGCTCCATTGTGGACATTTTCGACGGTCAGCGGGCCAGCGCGTCTAATTTCACCCTGGCGCCGCTGGAAAGCGACATCGCCAGCACCAGCCTCTTCGCCCGCGCGCAGCAGAATGATCTAGGCATCGGCAACCGGTTGACGCTGCTCGATGACGAGCTCCTGGAGAATGTTCAGGCTATCCAGATGCGCAACGGCTTAAAGCCGGCGGACAAGCTGGGATCGATGGATTTTTCCGTGGAAATGGAAACCGGCACCGGCAAGACCTATGTCTATCTCCGCACGATTTTTGAACTGCACCGGAAATACGGCTTTACCAAATTCATCATCGTGGTTCCGTCGGTGGCCATCAAGGAGGGCGTCAACAAGTCGCTTGAGATTACCGCCGAGCACTTCAAGGGACTTTATGAAAATGTTCCGTTCGATTATTTCGTCTATGATTCGCAGAAACTCGGCCAGGTGCGGAATTTCGCCACCAGCGACGGCATTCAGATCATGGTCATCAACATAGACGCCTTTCGCAAAAGCTTCGATGCCCCGGAAAAGGAAAGCAAAGCGAATATCATCCACCGCCCGCAGGACCGCATGGCCGGCAGCCGGCCCATTGAATTTATACGCGCCACCAACCCCATGGTGATCATTGATGAACCGCAGAGCGTCGATACCACCGAAACCAGCAAAAAGGCCATTGCCTCGCTTAATCCGCTCTGCACGCTGCGCTACTCGGCCACGCATGTGGATCAATACAACATGATGTACCGGCTTGATTCCGTGGATGCCTACGAGCGCAAACTGGTCAAACAGATTGAAGTTGCCTCCATTGAAGTTGCCGACAGCCACAACCGGCCTTACATCAGGCTGCTGAAGGTGGATAACAAAAACAGCCCGATTACGGCGCAGATTGAATTGGATGTGCAACTTAAGGGCGGCGGCGCCAAACGCACGAAGAAAACCATTCGCCAGGGTGATGACCTGCTGGAAGTCTCAGGCGGTCGCGAGTTGTACGATGGCTACATCATCCAGGACATCTACTGCGAACCCGGCGGGGAATGCATCAATTTCACCAGCCGGCCGGAGACGGTTTACCTGAACCAGGCTATCGGCGAGGTTGACCAGGACGAGTACAAGAGGCTCCAGATACGCAAGACCATTGAAGAACACCTGGACAAAGAACTGACTCTGCGGCCCAGGGGAATCAAGGTCCTGAGCCTGTTCTTCATTGATCGCGTGGCCAACTACCGCATGTACGACCAGGATGGCAATGCCCGGCCCGGCAAATATGCCGTAATGTTTGAAGAAGAATACAATCGGGCGATCCAGAGGCCCAAATACCGCACGCTTCCTGATGGCGTCGCCCCGGCCATTGCCGCCGCTCATGTTCATGACGGTTATTTTGCCGTGGACAAAAAGGGCGGGCGGGAGGTGCTCAAGGACTCCACCGGCGATGGCCGCACCCAGGCGGATGAAAGCGCCTACCAACTGATCATGCACGACAAGGAAAAACTGCTCAGCTTCGACAGTAAACTCAAATTTATATTCTCGCATTCGGCGCTTAAGGAAGGCTGGGACAACCCCAACGTGTTCCAGATATGCACGCTCAATGAAACCAACTCCGTCCTGCGCAAGCGCCAGGAGATCGGCCGCGGCCTGCGCATCGCGGTGGACCAGCAGGGCAACCGGGTGCGGGGTTTTGAGGTCAATCGGCTCACCGTGATGGCCAATGAATCCTATGAAGATTTCGCCCGGCAACTACAAAAGGAAATTGAGAACGAAGAAGGCATCCGTTTTGGCGTGGTAGAACCACATCTGTTTGCCAACATTGTAATCGGCGCCGAGGAGGGCAAGCCGCAATACCTGGGGGTTGCGGCATCCGCCCGGGCGTGGGATCACCTCAAGGCGCAAGGCTATATCGACGAGGAAGGCAAAGTTCAGGATTCGCTGCGTACGGTCCTGAACACCGGTGCGTTAAACTTGCCGGAATCGCTGGCCGGGCAGTCTCCGCAGATACTCGCAGTGCTCCGGAAAGTGGCCGGCCGGCTCAACATTCAGAACGCCGCCGACCGCAAGCGGGTGACGCTCAACAAGCGGGTGTACCTGAGCGAGGAATTCAAGCAACTCTGGGATCGCATCAAATACAGGACGACTTTTCGGGTTCACTTCGACAGCGCCGCCCTGATTGCCAAAGCGGCAAAGGAAATCGCCGCCATGCCATCCGTGGGAAAGGCCCGGTTTGTTTTCCGCCGGGGACAGGCCGCGATTGACCGCGGCGGCGTGCGGATGAAGGAAACCGAACAGAGCGTTCACGTTTACGATGCCCGCGATTATCAACTGCCCGATATCGTGAGCTATCTGGAAGAACAAACGCGCCTGACGCGGCGGTCGCTGGTGGAAATTCTGCGGCAAAGCCGGCGGCTCGAAGAGTTCAGGAACAATCCGCAGAAATTCGCTGAAAACGTGGCTCAGATCATCACCCACGTCATGCGGATGTTCATTGTGGACGGCATCAAATATGAGAAGATCGGCCAAGATTACTTTTACGCCCAGGAACTGTTCGAAAATCAGGAACTTTCGGCGTATCTTAACGCGAACATGATCAAAAGCGCTAAATCTGTTTATGAACAGGTCGTGTACGATTCAGACGTGGAAAAGGAATTTGCCCGCCAGTTTGAACTCGCCAGCCAGGTGAAGGTCTATGCCAAGCTACCCGGTTGGTTCACCATAGCGACGCCGCTGGGGGGCTATAACCCGGATTGGGCCGTATTGGTCGAGATGGACGGCCGGGAGCGGCTCTATTTCGTGGTGGAATCGAAGGCCACGCTGTTTGCCGACGCCATCCGGCCCGCCGAGCAGGCGAAAATCGACTGCGGCATAAAGCATTTTGAGGCCTTGAATTCCGGCGCCCGGTTCTTCAAAGCCAATAGCTTTCCAAACTTCATGGAGCAGGCTGTAGCTACGGCAGGACAGGAGCCGTTATGAAGCGCCTCATCATTGATCCGGCGATGATATGCACCGCGGTAAGACGAATGTTCACAACAGTGCCGGCGAGGTCCGGAGCGATCTTGATCGGATCCCATTCCTGGCAATCCGTCGAAAAATACCGCAAGACGCAGCGGAATAACCGCCCCGCCTTATTGGCTCTAAGGTTAGGACTTCTGTTGAGCCTTGTGGCAACAGTGTCCGTGTCCCGTGGTTCAGCTGATGCGCGGGTGCGAATGGTGCACGGGCGTCCCCAGTTGTTTATCAACGGTAAGCGGACGCCGCCGCTGATGCTGTTCGTCAATACCGATGGCGTCAACATCAGTCGCCGCCGAAACCTCCGTGAAGTGGCGGACGAAATTAAATTGGCCTCCGCGAATGGCATCCGTATTGTGTCATTCCCCATGCCCGGTAAGCTATCCGTCACGCCGCTTCGCTCCCAATACCGGAAGCTGGATCGTCTTTTTGCCTTTATTCTGAAAAACGATCCAAAAGCTTATCTTATTCCGCGCGTATGGTGTGGTGTCCAGGGGTTTCGCCGTGCGTATCCCGCGCAACAAATTTCTTATGCCAACGGTTCGCACCCGATGAGCTCGCTCGCGTCCGACCGATGGTACACCGCCGTGAAGAAGGGATTAATTGATCTGATTCGTCATATCAATGCTTCTCGTTTCGCCGGCCGGGTCATCGGCTATCACCTTACTCATGGCAACACCGGCGAGTGGTTCACGCCTGATTACTGGCAACATCCCGGTTTCGACTATTCGGCGCCCAACCGCCTGGGCTTTGCCCGCTGGCTGGAACGGCATTATCACACCGCCGCCGCCCTGCGGGCGGCCTGGCATGATCCCACGGTCACTTTCCAAACGGTTGCCATCCCGCCGGCGGGACCTGCTGCAGCTTATCCTTTTTACAGACCAAACGAACGTCGCTATGTAGACTACCTGCGCTATCAAAACGATATGACGGCGAGGCGCGTTGAACAACTGGCCGCCGTCGTTAAACGCCAAACCGCCGGCCATTCGCTGGTCATCACCTTTTTTGGCTATGATTTTGAGACTCCGACGCCCGAGTCCGCCAATCACGCGCTGGGCAGGCTGTTGCGCGATCCCAATGTTGACGGCATTGCCTCGCCGGTGTCTTACGGGGACCGCCAGCCGGGCGGCTCTCCCGCTTTTATGGGTCCGGTGGACAGCGCCACCCTGCACGGCAAACTCTGGATACTGGAAGATGATACGCGCACCTTCCTTGCTCCCAGGAATACCGGGCATTGTGCCAATCTCAGCCAGACGGTGGCGGTTCATGACCGCAACTTCGGCCAGATGATGATTCATCGGCTTGGAACCTGGTGGATGGATTTGTTTGGGACGGGTTGGCTGAATAATGCCGGCATCTGGAAGGACATCGGCCGGCTTCGGGCCGCCTACACCCGATATGCGCCCAAGGCGCAATTCGAGCCGAATGTGGCCGTCATCTATGATACACGATCCTCTTATTACGCGCGGGTGGGAGAAAGGGGATTCCTGCCGCTGCTGCCCGCCCTGGTGTCCCACCCGATCCAGTTTTTTCACTGTGGAACCAGCGTCGGCTTTTATCTGCTTTCAGACATTCAAGAGCCGAACTTTCCGAACGCCAAAGTCATTATTTTCCTCAATGCGTGGCGTGTAAACGCCGCCACTCGCCGGGTGATTCGCCGGAAGCTGGAACGCAACGGCCGCACCCTGATTTGGATCTATGGCGATGGTTTCATCAGAAATGGCAAAGTCGATACGGCGGCGGCCGGCCGCCTGATCGGCATGCGTTTGCGACTCCGCGCCGCGGCCGGCAATCTGGCCGCCAGCGAGATCACGGCGGGCAATGCGCTTCACCTGCCGGCGGAAGATATCGCCGGCCTGAAAGGAGCCGATGCGCCGAGTTGGATGGTGGCCGATCCCGCCGCCATCCCCCTGGCCCGCTACCGGAACACGCAAGAGGTTTCCATCGCGCTCCAACGATTCCAGGGGTATCAGTCGCTGTTTATTGGCGATCCAAGACCTTCCGCCGCCTTCTGGCGCGCCCTGTTCCCGCATTTGGGCGTGCCGGTATATCTTGATACCAATGACGCCTTCCAGACCGACGGCCGGTTGATGATGATCAGCAGCGACGGCGTGGCGGGTCCGCGGCTGCTTACCTTGCCGCGGCGCAGCGCCATTTACGATATTCTGAATGGGAAAAAACTGGCTGCCAACGTCCGCCATTACCGGCTGCGGCTTGGCCGGTATCAGACCAGACTGCTGCGCGTGGTTCCCGCTGGAAGAAAGTAAGTTTGATATAGGAGAATATGACATGTCAGAGAATATTCAGGATTCCCACGGACCGGTCGGTCCCCCGGATCAAGTATCCGCCGGGGGAATTTTCAACAGGAAGGAGCAGTTTCAGGAGGCATCGGGCGCTATTGTCCCCGCGCCGGGCGCCATGGCGCGGCGGGCCTTTCTGCGGCGCGCCGGCCTGACTGCCGCCGGTATCGCCGCAGCCGCGGCGCGCGGCGCCAACGTTCCCGCGGCGGTGGAACCGTGTATGCGGCAATCATCACTACCCGATGATTCGCCGGCACCCCTGCCGCCGTTATCCGACGCCGCGCTTCAAAGGCGGAAAAAAACGCTCTTTTGCACAGAATATGAAACCTGGTTCGTTCCCCCGATCGCTGGCGGTAATTATTGGGGCAACGCGGAGGCGAGACCGGTGCTGGGCCATTATTCATCTTTGGACCCGAAGGTCATCCGGCAACATGCCCGGTGGATTCACGATGCCGGGTTCGACTTTATCCAGATCGACTGGTCGAACAATCTCGGCGTTAACTGGACCAATGGGAATGCCAAAGGAATTATGGGCGCCACCATGCGTCTGCTGGCGGAATATACGCAGCTGAAGCGCCATCCAAAGTTTGTTCTGCTGCTGGGATCGGATAACGGCAGCCTGGCCACGCCCCAGTTTGCCCAGCAGATCCATCGCATCGAGCGGGAAATACTGGCCAAGACTGAATATGCCCGTTTATGGCAACATTTCGACGGCAAGCCGTTGCTGAACATTTACACCGGCTCGTCATTCGGCGCGCCGCCGACTTATTCCAATCCCCATTTCACCGTGCGTTTCGTCAGCGCGTTCCATGAAATCACCCTCAATCCGGGCGGCGCCTGGAGCGATTTGGATCGTGCCGCAATTGTGAATGGACCCGCCACGCCGATTTTTCCGTTTCAGGGTCGGAGCCTGCGGCCCTGGAAAGCGGGGCCAGGCTGGTCGTTGGCACGCCAACCGAAAGCAGGCGTCTACGCCACCCATCCGCAGGGAGTCCGCGGCGCGCTGATCAGCGCGCCTTTTACCGTGACGGATCGCGTCATCACTTTTAATTACTCCGGTGTGGACTTTTGGGTATACGCGGATGCAACCCGGCAGTTTCCCGGCGGTAAGATTCCCGGCAACCAAACCCTCTTCGTTTTACGCGACGCCGCCACCGGCGCTATTCTGCGACGGGCTTTTCCGCCCGGCATGGCGAAGTTCACGATGCGGCAATGGAACGTGGGAGATTTGCTCGGACGGCGGGTGATCTTTGAGGCGATCGCCAGTCCCCACATCGGGGTTCCGTATGGTGGATCGCTGGGTTTTGGCGGATTGGCTTTCACGCGCTGTGAACAAATGGTTGCATCATTGGCCGTGGGCGGGAACGAAAATGGCGGCGGCGCCTGGGGCGACTGGGACGCCCACTTGCGGTGTTCCGGGGCCACACTGGTGCAATTCCTCGCCGCGGCCTTCCAGTATGAACCGCAGGTCATCATGATTAAACAATGGAATGAATTCGCCGCGCCGGATCAATACGGCGTGGAAGCCAGCAACGACATCGAACCGACCGTGGTTCACCGGCTGGAAGGCCCTTATTCCGACGGATGGGGTTATTATTATCTTGACCTGGTGACCAAACTGATCCGACAGTACCGCCAGGGATACCGCGTGCCGCAGGTATTGCTGGATACCCGCTATCCTTAATGGAATTATAACGGGTGTGGAAAAACCTCAACGCTCCCATACAATAGTTTTTGAAAGCAGGGTTTTTATGTTCCTGAGAATTGGAAAAAGTCGAACCACCCGATCATCCTTTCCGGCGTCAGGCGTGTGGCGGCGTTTTGCGCCGCGAATCGTGTTGTCCGGCATATTATGGCTGCAATTATCGCCGGCGTTGTCCGCCGTCCCCATGTTTAATAACGTTGTATTCCGGGCGCCGGCGGGCAATTGGAGCGTTGGAACTAACTGGAACACGGGTAGAGTGCCCGGGTTTTCGGATTACTCCGTAATTATCAGCGGCAACAACACGGCGCGAATCACCGCCCACGAGCCTGGCCCGGTCAACGTCTACGTCGGCCGGGGGAACGGTAACGGAGAGGTTCAGATGAGCGGCGCCGGCGCTCTGATCAGCCGGGGGGTTTACCTGGGATGGAACCGCGGCCGCTATGGCCTTTGGTACCAAGCCGGCGGGTTGTTGGACACATCGTATATGCGGTTGGGGAGCGCACGGAGCACCCAGGGTAAATTTATCCTCAAAGGCGGTATCGTGCGGGTGGCATGGAATGTGGATGTAGGCCATCACGGCCTGGGGGGATTTACCGTGGCCGGCGGAACGCTCCATACCGGTGCGGTCCACGTCGCCGCGCAGGCCGGTTCCGATTATTCCTACTTCAACGAGGCCGGCGGACAAGTAACGGTCCACGGCGGCGTGAACGTCGGCGCCCGCGGCCTGCTGGATCTTTCCGGCGGTACATTCCACTGGGGCGGAAAACTCACCGTGGCCGGCAACGGCGGCACAATGGAAGTGATGGGCCATGGCGCCACGGCCAACTGGACCGGCCGGGAAGGGACGGCACTGACGATCGCCAACGGGGGAATCCTGCGTTTCGATCTGATCCCCAACGGCATCAGCACGCTGAACCTGGGACGCGGCCGTCTCGCCATCGACGCCGGCGCCGTTTTAGTTGTGGATGGTTCGCGTTTCAACTTTCCCGGCAAGCGGACGCGGATATTCAAGCTTATCACTTCCAGTGGCATGGCGGGAGAAAGCACCTTTTCCCGCGTGGAATTCGTGGGGTTTGAAGACAAATCCGCCTGGGTAAGTTATGTTGGCGGCGACGTGGTACTGAATCTGCGCCCGGCTCCGGCACTTTCCGGACAGACGGTTATCAGCGCCGGGACGATCGCGCCGAATTCCCAATTTTGCTATATGTATGCGCCTTCGGCCATGTACGATCGGACCGAAGGACTTTACAAAGTCTGGACTGGTTATCTGACCAGTTCCATGACCAACGGCGGCGACCATATCGGCTACAAGGAATATCCGACACTCGCCGGTCTGGTCCACGCGCCGACCATGACCGCCATGAATCCCAGCGGCAATCCGTCCTGCCAGGACGACGTGGACGCGTGCGATCCCAGCGTCTATCGTGATCCATCCACCGGCATCTATTACCTGGCTTACGATGGCAATACCCAGCCGGATCCCCGCAGCCATCTGCCATCGGCCACCCGCATTGGCATCGCCCGGTCTCGCGACGGCGGCCGAACCTTCAGGCCGCTCTACACGAAGAACGCCGCCACTGGTTATGCCCTGATTGCCCCGGGTCCCAGGTTTATCGCCAACGCCTATGGCACGGGTCAGCCCGCGGTCGTGCTGGGCGACAACGGCTACTGGTACATGATCTATACCGACGACAATTCCAATGCGCCGAACAGTTCTCATCCCAACAACGTCAAGGTGATCCGTTCCCACTCGCCGACATTTATGAAAGATGGCGCAGCCGACTACACCACGGTGAAAAGCATGCCGCTGTCAGTTGTCGGCAATGGCTCATCCTTGGATATGGCTTACGATCCGGCCACGAAGCGGTTCATCGTCATCGACGACAACATGCCGGGACCGGGCAAGCCCATCGGCGATAACTCCATTGAACTCATCCGGTTCAATTCCCACTGGAAATTGGTTCGCAGCCGGTATTTGACCATCAACCATCAGAAGTTTTCTTTCGGCGAGGGGGTGGCCTTGCTGACCGATTCCCGCGGACGAGTTTTGTATCCCAACCTGCGGACCTTCTTCGGCGCCACGCAAGACCGGCATCAGCATGTGTGGCCCTACTGGATACGCGGCAATTTCAGTTATCTGAATATGGTCGCGCCGGCGCCGAATACAGCCGCGCCGCCCAGCCGGGTGCACAAATAAAAAGACGTCAACAAGGTAACACCGTATTGGCCCGAGCGCCGCATCGTCAATTGAAACTGGACGCGCGTGGCTCGCCGGGATAGATTCACGGCATGAACGAAATCCCGGAAAATTACCCTTCCGTACCGGAAACGTCATCCGATTCGCCGGACGAATCGCAACCGCGGACATCTGAACCGGCGCCGGTCCCTGCCGCTGCACCCGACGCCGGACCCGCCGAGTTGTCTTCCGCCGGCGATGCGGCGGAGCCCATGCCTTTGCCGCAGGTGCTTGAAGCGATTCTGTTCGCCAGCGACATGCCGCTTTCCCTTGGCAAACTCGGCCAGACTCTCGGCCTGGAGACTACCCGCCCCATTCGCCAGGCAATTGAAGCGCTCAATGAAATCTATACCCAGCGGCAGGCGGCGTATCGGATCGAAGAGCGGGCGGGCGGCTACCAGCTTCTTACTTTGCCGCAGTATGCCCAGTATGTTCAACGGCTCCTGCGCAAGCGCGACGAGGGCCGGCTTACGCCGGCGGCGCTGGAAACGCTGGCGATCATCGCCTACAAGCAGCCGATTTTACGGGTCGACGTGGAAGCGATACGCGGCGTGACCTGCGGCGAAGTAATCCGCACGCTGATGGAATACAACCTGGTGAAGATTGTCGGCCGGGCGGAAGAAATCGGCCGGCCGATGCTCTACGGCACCTCCCGCCATTTTCTGGAGGTGTTTGGTCTGGCGAGTCTCAAGGATTTGCCCAAGGCCGAACAACTCAAGGAGCCTTGCTGACGTAAGAACCCGTCTTCAAAATAAAAAGATGGCGAAAGGCGCGCCACGGGATGAATTTTTCGACCTTGTGAGTTTATTCAGAGCCTGTTCGGATAGGCTCTTAAAGGAGATTTGAGCTGATGGCGGCGACAGAAAAGGAATTTGACCTGGCGATCATTGGCGCCGGCCCGGGCGGCTACACCGCCGCGATCCGCGCCGCGCAACTGGGAATGAAGGTGGCGTGTATTGAAAAGGAGGGCCAACTGGGCGGCACGTGCTTGCGCGTGGGGTGCATTCCCAGCAAAACCCTGCTGGAAGCCACCGCGCAATTCGCCCTGGCGCGCGAACGGTTTGCTCCCATAGGAATAACATGCGACAAGGTGCAAATGGATGTGGCGGCGCTGCTGGCTCGTAAAGACCATATTGTCGCCACGCTGAGCCATGGAGTGGCGGGACTTTTCCGAAAGAACGGGATTGAACGAATCAGCGCCACGGCGTCGTTCGTTAGCGCCAATGAACTGCAATTAGCAGCGGCCGGAGACCGGCGGACAATCCGAGCCGCACGCGTGTTGATCGCCACGGGTAGCGCGCCGATTGAATTGCCCGGTATGCCGTTCGACGCCAGGCGGGTGATCAGTTCGGATCAGGCTATTGCGCTTCGCGCGGTTCCGAAGCGAATGGCGGTAATTGGCGCCGGGGCCATCGGTCTGGAGCTTTCGTCGGTATGGAAGCGGCTGGGGGCCGATGTGACGGTGTTGGAAATATATCACACTACTCTTCCGGGAGCGGATGAGGAAATGGGGCGGTTGATGGAACGCACGCTCAAGGGGCAGGGGCTGAAATTTCATTTCGGCGTGCAGGCTACGGGTTTGCGGGAAGAGAAAGGCCATCTGACCGTGCGTTTTGCTTCGCGCCAGACCGGACTTGAGAAGAATGAATCAGCCTTGACGGCCGACGTGGTGCTGGTGGCGGTGGGGCGGCGGGCGTATGCGCAGGGTCTGGATCTGGACAAGGCCGGCGTGGCAACGGATGAGCGGGGAAGAATCGTCGTGAACCGTGCGTGGCAGACGTCCGTACCCAATATCTATGCCATCGGCGACGTGATTGCCGGTCCGATGCTGGCGCATAAAGCCCAGGAAGAGGGAATTGCGGTGGCGGAACTGATGGCGGGCAAAGCCGGCCATGTGAACTATGATGCGATTCCGCTGGTGGTCTATACGTCGCCGGAACTGGCGTGGGTGGGTAAAACGGAAGAACAGCTCAAGGCCGCCGGGGTCCAATACAACGTGGGGAAATTCCGCTTCGCGGCCAACGCGCGGGCGTTGTGTATGGATGAGACCCAGGGAATGGTGAAAATTCTCGCCGACGGGCACAGCGACCGGATACTGGGCGTTCATATTCTCGGGCCGCAGGCATCGAGCCTGATCGCCCAGGCCGGCATGGCGATGGAGCTGGGCGCCAGCAGCGAAGACATTGCCCGCACCTGCCATGCCCATCCCAGCCTGCCCGAGGCGCTGCGTGAAGCGGCGCTGGCGGTGGAGGGACGGGCGATCAACGCGTGACGGGGTGTTCGGAATAATTATCCGAATCGGGATATGCGGGACTTTCCGCTCTGCCGTGTGCCGATCTATCCCCGCGGCGCCCCGTTGGATGCGGGCCGATAATGGGAAAACGCCCGCGCCAGCAGGGCTTCCGCCGCTAGAACCAGCAGGGCCAGCCATAACAAATGTTCGCCGGCGGCGCCGCTGGCGGCCTGATGCGGCATCATGCCGGCCAACGATACCGGCTGTTCCCGAATATCGCGTACCGGAAGGCCCAGCAGCGCCGCCACGCGCGCCGGCGGCACATGGCGAATATCGGCGTCGTGCGGATCGACGTTCACGGCGATCAGCGGCGCGCCATGGACGGGACCATAGAATCCCGCCCGCCATAGTGGCGGACTCACAAGCCGAACGCGGCCGTTCGTTCTCAAATCCTGCGTACTCGAAACATGTATCATCATCCCATCCGGCCCGCGCCATTCTTCGGCAGGTCCCGTCGCCATGGAACCCGGCGCGCCGGGCCGGGAGATATTGGGCGCATCTGCGACCAGAAGATTCCGGCCGGTATCGCGGTTGGGCACAGAGTGATATAACAACTCGTACATAAAAGGCAGCCAGGACGGTTCGGCCGGAAAATCGGTCCAGCGGATATCGCAGGTGGTGGCCCAGAGTACCACGGTCCCCCGTCCCACCGGCCGCCGGACCACCGCCGGCGCGCCGCTGGAAAACCGGAGGATCACATGCGCGCCGACATTGGCCGGCACACGCAGAGCGAGATATTGACGGGTAGCCACGCCGGCCAGGCCGGTGTGGATGCCGCTTTGTTCAGCAGCGAGAAAAGGCGCGGTGACGGGGTTGACGGACCGATGGGGATCGAAACCGACGGTGGCTCCGCCCGTTTGACCCTGGCCGGACAGGTGGATGAGGGCGCCCATGTCGGCGGGAAGAATTCCTTTTCGATCGACGCCCAGGGCCTGGTTCCACCGCGTCGCCTCCCAACCAGGGCCGGGAAAGATCATCAGCAGTCCGCCGGCTTGGACGTAACGGCGCAGTCTTGCGGCCAGACGCCCGCCGGGCGCGGCGATATCGCTCAGGATAACGCCGCGGTATGGACGGAGCGGTTCATCGACAAGCTGTAAACTGTCGATGGATGTGGGCTGGAAGGCGTTATGGCGGCGGCGCGGCGACAGGGCCGCCCGCAGCCAGGCGGTGCTCGCGAGCGTATGCTGGAGCGGATCGCCCGGTTCGCCGTCGACCAGCAGAAGTTTGACGCGCCGCACGGCATGAACAACCAGCCGGCGGACATTGTCGAGGGGTAGAGAATCCGCACCAAGGCGGGCTTCCAGGGCATGATTCCCCGGCGAACGCATCGGCTGCGGGAGCATAAATTCCATCGTCCGGGTTTGTCCCGGTTTGATGCGGCGAATGGTCTGTTCCCCGGCGGGCGTACGGTCCAGGAAAAATCGCACCCGTACGTCAGCTTGAATAGAGGTAGTACCGTTGAACACTCCATAGCGAAGCCGCGGAGATTTATCGACAAGAACGACGGGGCGGGTGACTTGCAGGGAGGTCAGGGCCATATTGGCCGCATGGGGGTCGCCGACATCGACTATTCGCAGTTTAGCCCCCGTGCCCCGGATGGCGCTGATGATACGGCGCAGTGAGGCCGCGACGGGCGAACCCGTTGAGCGAGCGTCGCCGTCGCCAAAATCAGCCGCGGCGCAATCGGTAATCACCCATATTCGCCGATTGGCGGTTCGCGCGCGGGCGCTGCGGAGAATTTTGAGCGCCCGCTGCAAACCGGCTTTCAAGTCCACCGCCGCTTGTGTAACGTGACGCCGATGAACGAGCTTTTCCGCCAGCGGCAAGTCACGGGTGGGCCGATCCAGCAGGGGGCGGCCATAGATCGAGCCGCGAACGATGGCGACGCGCCCGCCGGGGGCGGAGCCAAGCCAGTTCGTAAGTAATCGGCGGGATCGGATGAAAACCGAGGGTGATCCCGGCGGACGGTAAGCCATGGGATAAGCGTCGTTCCAGACCACAACCGTCAAGCGGTTGCTGGATCCCAGCAGCGGCGCCAGGGCCGTGCCGGCGGGTGTGAACTGGGCTATGGCGGCGGCCAGCAGCAGAATGGCCAGGCAGCGCAGCAGCAACAGCAGCCAGCGCTCCAGTTTGAGGCGGCGAAAGTTGCGGCGGTGGGCCACCCGCAGAAACTCCATGGCCGCCCAGGGTACAACACGAAAACGGCGCCGGTTGAACAGGTGAATCACGATGGGAATGGCCGCGGCCGCGGCGCCGGCGCCGAAAAGCCACGGCGTGACAAACGGGAACACTCCGATCAAATACAGCGGTGATAGCAAAGCGGTTCCGTTCATATCCGATTTTCTTGCCGGCGGGCGATCTTAACGCCATCTTAAACGCGGGTCGGGCCTTCTGCCCGACTTGCGGCGACTATTGGCGGCCTGGAAGGCCGCCTCCCATACGGCATCAATAGCTCTTACGCCATACGGGCCGCGCGGGTCGCCAGGAACCCCGGCAGCGATATGTCCAGCGGCACGCTGGTGTCCACCTGGGCATAATCAACATGCAGTTGGTGGCACGCGGTGCGAATTTGCGCCGTATGCCGGTGCAACTCATTGAGGTAAGCGTCGCGCAGCGCCTGCGGCTCAACGAGGACATCGTTCGCTTCCTCCATGCCCCGGAACATGGTGGTGGTGCGAAATGGAAATTCGATTTCGTCGTGATCGAGCGTCTGAAGGACAATCAAATCATGCCGGCGATGACGCAGGCGGCGAATGCCTTTGATGATGCGTTCGGGATCATCAAATAAATCGCTGATGAGCACTACCAGACTGCGGTGGCGGATTTCCCCGGCGATTTCCTCCAGCACGTGGCCGGTGTCGGTTTTCGGATCGCCCGGAGTGGCGGAAAGCTCCTCGATGATGATGCGCCATTGGCGCGGATTGTTGGAGGGGCGAATCAGATGGCGCAGGCGCGAATCAAAAATTGCCAGACCGGCGGCGTCCTGCTGGCGCAGGGCCACGTAGGCCATGCTCGCGGCGATGCTGGTGGCGTGATCGAACTTGCGCCAATCGGCGTTGGCCTGGCCGGCGTAATTCATCGAAGAAGACGCGTCCACCGCCAGCAACACCTGGAGATTGGTTTCCTCCTCGTATTGTTTGATGTAGTGCCGGTCGGTGCGCCCGAATACTTTCCAGTCAATGTATTTGATATCGTCGCCGCTGGCGTAGGGCCGGTGTTGGGCAAATTCGACGGAGAAGCCCCGGTAGGGCGAGCGGTGCATGCCGGTGACAAAGCCTTCCACAATCAGGCGGGCGCGGATGTCCAGCGCGGCGATCTTGGCCAGAGTGCGCGGGTCCAGATACCGGCGATAGTCGATGTTTAGTTGATCCGATTTACCCATCAATTTTCCGCCCGCGCCTCCTTACGGCGTCGCCGGACCCGCGAATACCTTCGGCATGCCGGCGGTGGTTGAATCCTCGGAGCCGTCCTGCGGCGTCTGCTCAATGAGCATCCGAATAATCTCGTCGGAACGGATGCCCTCCGCCTCGGCGTTGAAGTTGGTCAGAACACGGTGGCGAAGAGTGGGATAAGCCACGGCCCGGATGTCCTCGGTGCTCACATGATAACGGCCGCGCAGAAGAGCCCGGGCTTTGCCGGCCAGAACCAGGTACTGCGAAGCGCGGGGACCGGCGCCCCAGTCCACGTAATCTTTGACGAATTTTGGAACGTTACCCTGCGATACGCGGGTTTGCCGCGTCAAGCGCAGCGCATAACGGATGACGTGATCCGCCACCGGAACCTTGCGCACCAGGTCCTGAAGTTTGAGCACGTCGTCGGCGGTCAGAACCTGCTCCACCTGTATTTGACGCGGCGCGGCGGTCAGACGCACGATATCGAATTCCTCCTGCTCGCTGGGATAGTTCACCAGCACGTTGAACATGAAGCGGTCGAGCTGGGCTTCCGGCAGAGGATAAGTACCTTCCTGCTCAATGGGGTTTTGGGTGGCCATGACGAGGAACGGCTCCGGCAGCCGCCGCTGTACGCCTCCCGCGGTTACCTGGTGTTCCTGCATGGCCTCCAGGAGCGCGGCTTGCGTTTTCGGCGGGGTGCGATTGATTTCATCGGCCAGAATGGCGTTGGCGAAGATCGGGCCTTTGACGTAGCGCAGCGAACGCTGACCGGTGGTTTTATCTTCTTCGATCATTTCCGTGCCGGTGATGTCCGAAGGCATCAGGTCGGGCGTGAACTGAATGCGGTTGAAGGTGAGATTGAGCGTGCGGGCCATGGTGGAAACCAGGAGCGTCTTGGCCAGCCCCGGTACGCCCACCAGCAGACAATGGCCGCGGGAGAAGAGCACAATCAGCAGTTCTTCGATAACCTGTTCCTGACCAACGATGGTTTTGCCCAGTTGCGCCTTCAGTCGCGCGTGGCTTTCCCGCAGCCGGGTGACGACCGTAAGTTCGTCCGGGGTAACAGTCATGTCGGCGGCGGCCTCCGCGGCGGCGGGTTGGTTCGTCACAACAAGTCTCCTGCAAAATGCCTTGGAGAAGAAACCCTCTGGGGTTAAATCCGCCTGTACAGCGCCGCGAGGATTTTCTTCTCCAGCAGCGGATCACGGCCGATGGTCATCCAATACTGTTTCCCCGCATTCAAAGGTGCGTGGCTGGACTGGAGAGTAAGGGCGTTGCCGCCGAAAGCGGACGGCCCGTAAAAAGCCATAGTGCCGACTTCGCCGGTCGGATTTTCTCTTTGCTCCACCAGCGCCTCCACGGTGATTATGAAGGTATCCGTATGCGCCGCGCGCGTGATAACCAGTCGCACCGTGCGGCGAAAAGTATTGAGCGTGCTTTCCAGCAGCGACGCACCGGTGGTTGTGTCCGCGCGCCACCATTGCAGCAGTTCCGGCCCGATGCGCGGATAAGTGGTGATGACGCCCAGCCGGTAGTCGCTCCAATTGATGCGATAACCCATTCGTCGCAGAAGTGCGATGCTTTGACGCCAGATATGGCCGTAATTGGCAATACGAATAATGAGCAGGGAAGCATTGCGGGTATTGGCAAACCAGTGCGGCGACACATTTCCGCCCCGCGCCGTCGCCCGGTGGACGGGCGTGGGATGCGCCGGCGGCAAAGCCCAGGGCGCTCCGATCGCGGCCGGTTGAAGCGGTACGATAATAGTATGGCACCCACTTACGCCAAGCATCAGGCCGAGCGCGGCAAGCATGGCGACAAGACGCGGGCAAGCATGTTTCATGGCGGTATTGTAACGGACACCGGCGCCTTTTGGCCACGCCCGCTATCCGTGAGATCCCACATTCATTCTCGAAGGATGAAAATGTGGGTGCCTGCCGCCCGCGACCCATGTTCGCCCAAATCCGAAGGACATAGCGCCGAATATGGTTGTTTAGCGGGGCCGCCCGCGACCCGCGTTCGCCCAAATCCGATGGACATAGCACCGAATATGGTTGTTTAGCGGGGCCGCCCGCGACCCGCGTTCGCCCAGATCCGATGGACATAGAACCGAATATGGTTGTTTAGCGGGGCCGCCCGCGACCCGCGTTCGCCCAGATCCGATGGGCATAGCACCGAATATGGTTGTTTAGCGGGGCCGCCCGCGGCCCATGCCGTTCAAAAGCTGATCGCAACTTGTATCGTGGCCACCAGGGCATTTGGATATATTCCGCCGGGATTGATGATGTACTGCAAATCCGGTTGAACGTTCAGCCAGGAAGCGACCCGCGCGGAGTAAAAACTTTCGATGGATAATTCATAATTTTTCGGAGTTTGCGCATAGCGGCTCAGGTGCGCCCAGGTGAAACCGATACCGATGTTGTCGTCCGGGCGGCCGGGGATCAGCCCGCGCCAGCGCAGGCCGCCGAGCAGGTTCCGATCGATTTCCGTAAGCCGGTCGTTCGCCCAGGCATATTGAATAAACGCTCCGATCCGCGAAGAGCTCCGTGTTTTGGCTGAGGAGGATTTCCACAGCGTTTGATCCAGATAACCATAAAATCCATCCGCGCCCTGCACATGGGTTCCCTGATAAGTATCGAATTTACCGGTGTGATACCATTCGCCCAGAGCCAGCGTTCCGCCCAGGCGGCGCGCGCCAACCCGCCAATCCAGGCTTTCCTCGGCCTGTGCCAGCATTCCATAAGGGTTCTCGATTGCATAGGGGTTGGCGCCGGGGATGGCCGGCACGGTATTTTCGGTATTGCCGTCAAAAAGACCGCCCCGCAGCGTAACGTGCCGGATGGGCCGCCAGGAAAAATCTCCGCCCCAGGCGGAAAAAGGGTAGCTGGGAAAAACAAAAATCGTCGGTGTAAAACCAAAAGAACCGTTGAGAAAAGGATCGGCGTCGCGAATGTCGTCAAAATCATAAGTGGTATCGATGCGTCCAAGTTTAAACCAGAACCGATGACCCAATAGTTCCTGTTTGTACCAGATCTGGTCCAGCCGCGTCGCCGGGTTCTGATCAATGGCGCTGATGGCCTGAAGTTCCCCGACCAGGTCATTTTGTGGGTTCTGACCGCCGTGCGCCATGAAATCGACAAACGCCGTACCACCTTTCCAGCCAAAGAGTTTGGCGGTGTTTAACTCCAGGCTCGCATCGAAACGGTAGCGCCAATCGATGCGGTTGGTGCGGATCCCGCCCGAGAAATTCTCGCTTGCGGTCTGGAGCAACGTTGCCGCCGGCGTGATGCCATGATTCTCCAGATTGGTGCGAATACCCCACCAGTTGTCGGTGAACGTATTACGCGGATAATTGAAGGGAAGCCTCCAGCGCCGCCATGCCGAAAATATTTTTGGTAAAGAAATCGGAGGATCGGAAGAGGCTCGAGCGAGGCCGCTTGGAACCGTTGAACCGCGTCGCCCGGAAATGTTGCCGGCGGGACCGGTCGCCACGGCGGCAAGAGTATCGGCCCGGCAAGATGCGGATGCGGGGAGCATTCCAGCCAGACATGCGGACAGGATGATTACGCCGCCGGCCGGTCTGGCCGACGGTCCGGTTCCGGACGCACGCGCCATTTGTCCGCCGGTTATGATCTTGTTGGAAAACAGGCCTTGTTTACAGGGTCGCATCTTGCTTACATATTGAAGACATAAAATGTAGTGCGAAGCACGTAGCTCTTGCTTCCCGCACCGCCAGCCGCGCCGGCCGCCATACGCGGAAATACTTAGACGAAGAAATACGTGCCGGCCGCAAATATCCCGGCCGCCGCCGGGGACGTTAAATCCGGCTTGGCGCTCCTGCACCGCAGTTTACAATATCGCCATGCTTGTCGATACGCACTGTCATTTGACTTATGTTGGTTTGGCCGAGCAGCAGGAGACCGTGGTCCGGCGCGCTGCGGCGGCAGGGGTTCAGCGCATGATAACCATCGGCGCCCATCCGGCGGACCACCCGCCGGCGCTGCGAACTGCGGAAAAGTTCCCGGAGGTTTTCGCCGCCTTGGGTATCCATCCCCAACACGCCCACGAAGCGGGAGCGGATTATATCGCGCCATTGCGCGCTGCGATTACCGCGAATCGGCGTGTGGTGGCGGTGGGAGAGTGCGGTCTGGATTACCATCACGAATCGGCGCCGGCGGATCTCCAGAAAAGGGCTTTTCTGGCCCAGCTTGGACTGGCGGATCAACTCCACAAACCTGTTATTCTGCATGTGCGCGACGCCCATGCGGACGCTCTGGCGATCATGCGCGATTTCCAGCATCTAAGTTTCGTGGTGCACTGCTTCAGTGGTACGCCGCAAGAAGTCCGGCAGTGGATTGAATTGGGGGCGTATATCGGTTTTACGGGAATTATCACTTACAAAAACGCCGCGGACGTTCGCGCCGCCTGCCATCTGGTTCCCTCGAACCGCTTGCTCGTGGAAACCGATGCCCCTTACCTGAGCCCCCAACCGGTGCGGAAAATCAAAACCAACGAGCCGGTCTTCGTGACGCACGTGGCGCGGCAGGTGGCGGTGGAACGGGGTATTACATTCGAAGAAGCGGCTCAAATAACCACGTGCAACGCCCACCGGCTATTTGGTCTTGATGTTCCTTGTGCCACATAGCCTGCCGCCTGGGATTCCCGTCCTATAAACCGTGGAATCGCAGTGGGGCGACCTGTGTACCATCTTGCCTGGCGGCAATAATTATCTTGTCGGTTCAACGCAGGCTTTATTGAAAAAAATGGTAATCGTTCACGGGCCAAAAACATTATAAATAAAGGGAAATAAACGGATGTTGGAGGCCGTTGGAGCAAAAAACGCGCGAAAAATGGGCTTATATTGTCGGGAACCCCCGTTTTGGTGCTAAGTTCGCCACTTTTTCCCGTGAACGGTTACAATAATGCCATGCCGGGAAACCGGAAACCCGGCATGTTTTTGTCAATCTTGACCAATCTTCATCCCTGTGATAACATACCTGAGTTCAGGAAGGAGCCATGCCCGCGACTTTGTCGCAGCAAAGGAGGCTGGCTAACTTCCTGATGAGACGCAACTCGTGGAGTTGACTCGGCTTGGCGAGGCTTTAGTAAAGCCTCTCACCCTGGTTCCAATTGACAGAAACCGGGTGGGTATGCAATGCCGTTAAATGCTCATTCGTCCGGCATGATAAGCCGGCGGGCGGGCGCGATCCGAAGAACCGGATCGTATAGATCGACAAATGGTGAATCAGCAAAGGCTTATTTCCTGAAATCCCCTGGGGTGTCCCATGGTTCGAGTATTTTCCGATTTTCGCATGGCTTCCGTGGCGCGGGAGCCGGTGGAAACGCCGGAGGACTCGCGTACCCGAAACGTGCCTGTGTTCGCCGACGGTGTTTTAATCTTTTCTCTAAGACCGGTGTGCGAACAGTTCCAAAGGGTCTGACTTCTCCCGCGGACACAAGCTGAATTTTCCCATTTGTCATCTGGCGGCAGGCGCACGGGCGCTGGGGCGTCTGTTGGAAGCTGTTGTGTATGGCTTGCGGCCGTTCAACTCTTCGCCGGTAGCGTGATTCGGCGGAATCCGTGTATTGATACCCTGGTCGGCCACCATTGGGCGAGCCGACGTGGTGATCGCCGGCGGCGTCATTGCCTTACGGTCTGGATAATAAATGATTGGGGGTTGGCCATGTTTTATACCAATTGGGTTGCCGGCCTGGGGCTTTATCAGGCATCGTCTTCTCCCGCGACCATCGCCATCGTCGCCGATATGCTCATCGGCGCCGGCGGACTGGCACTGGGAATTTTCACGGCGTTTCTGATCGCCAAAATGCGCGGCGGGTCCGCCCTGAAGAGGGGACGGGCGGAATCGGAAAGAATCATTGCGGATGCCGATCGCCGGGCGGGCGAGTTGGTCAAGCAGGCGGAACTGGCCGCCCAGACCGGAGCGTTGAAAGTTCGCGCGCAGGCCGAGCGTGAGGTGGAGACGCAGCGTGCGGAAATGCGCAATATCGAACAGCGGCTCCTCAAGCGAGAAGACACGCTGGACCAGAAACTCGACACCCTTACGAGCAAGGAAAAGAATCTCGAATCGCTGGAAAAAAGCCTTTCCGAACGGAACCGCGCGCTGCAGGCCAGGGAGGCGCAGGTGGATCAGACCCTCGCCCGTGAAAAGGAAATTCTGCTGCAGATAACCAACATGTCGCTCGAAGACGCCCGCCAGTTGCTGCTCAAACGGGTGGAAGACGAGGTTCGCCATGAAATGGCGGCTCTGGTTGAAAAAATCGAGGAGCAGACGCGGGAGGAAGCCAGGCAGCGCTCCACCAACATCATGCTTCAGGCCATGCAGCGCTACGCCGCCGAAGTCACCAGCGAAGGCACGACCAAATCCGTCGCCATTCCCAGCGACGACATGAAAGGACGAATTATCGGTCGCGAGGGGCGCAACATACGCGCCTTTGAGCAGGCCACCGGTGTGGATGTGATCATTGACGATACCCCCGGCGTGATCACGGTTAATTGCTTTGATCCGATTCGCCGGGAGATTGCCCGCATCACCATGGAAAAGCTTATTGCCGACGGGCGCATCCACCCCGCCCGCATCGAGGAAGTGGTTGAGGGCGTGCAGCGGGAAATGGATAATCACATCCGCCAGATCGGTAAAAAAGCCGTTCTGGAGGCCAATATCAGCGGCCTGCACCCGAAAATATCGGAGATGCTCGGCCGGCTGTACTACCGCACAAGCTACGGCCAAAATGTGCTTCGACACTCCCTGGAAGTCGCCTATCTTTCACAAATGATCGCCGATGAACTGCGTCTGGACGGCGCTTTGGCCCGCCGGGCGGGTATGCTTCATGATATCGGCAAGGCGATGGATCATGACCAGGAAGGCGGCCATCCCGCCCTGGGTATGGAATTCTGCCGCAAATTCAACGAACCGGAAGCCGTCCTTAACGCCATTGGCGCCCACCACAGCGATATTCCCGCGACCACGCCCTATACGCCGATCGTAATGGCCGCGGATGCTATCAGCGGCGCCCGGCCCGGCGCCCGGCGCGAATCGCTCGAACGCTATATCAAGCGTTTGCAGGACTTGGAGAGCATCGCCAACAGCTTTAAGGGCGTTCGGCAGGCCTTCGCCATCCAGGCGGGGCGGGAAATACGGGTGATCGTGGATCCGGATCGCTGCGATGATGCGACAGCCCGGCTCATTGCCCGCGACGTGGCCAGACGCATCCAGACGGAGTTGACGTTCCCCGGCGAAATTCGTGTAACGGTATTACGCGAAGTCCGCGCGGTGGAATTGGCGCGATGAATAGAGCTGTCGCTTGGCCCCTTATGTTTCTGGTTCTATAATCACGGCATCATTGCCGGAGTGGCGGAACTGGCAGACGCGCTGGATTCAAAATCCAGTTCTCGCAAGAGAGTGTGGGTTCGATTCCCTCCTCCGGCATATTCGGATACTGCTGGCCAATGCTTGCCATTGTTGATTACTCCATGGGCAATCTGCGAAGCGTTCAGAAGGCCTTTGAACGACTGGGTTTTCCCGCCTCTATTGTTCGTTCGCCGGAAGAAGTCCGCCGGGCCGACCGGCTGATTCTGCCGGGGGTTGGCGCCTTCGGCGATGCTGTCGGCGCCTTGGAGAAAACCGGCCTGGCCCGGGCGGTGAAGGAATTTATCGCCGCGGGACGGCCGTTCCTGGGAATCTGCCTCGGCCTGCAACTCCTGATGGAAAAAGGCTACGAAGATGGCGAATATGCCGGCCTGGGCGTGATTGGGGGCGATTGTGTTCGTTTTACCGTGGACTCTCCGCCGTGGAATCTCAAGGTGCCGAACATGGGCTGGAATGCCATTAAGTTCCGGTCCGATATACCGCTTTGGCGCGGGATACCGCCGGAGTCCTATATGTATTTCGTGCACAGTTACCATGTTCGCCCCAGGGATGAGAGCTGGATTGCGGCCACGGCGGACTATGGCGGGGAATTTGTCGCCGCGATCGGGAAAGACAACGTGATGGCCACGCAGTTCCATCCGGAAAAAAGTCAAAGCGCGGGGCAAATGATATTGCGGAATTTCGCCGAGTTGTAAGAGCCTGTCCGGATAACTCTGGAATAGGGAATGGCACCCATAAAAAAATCCGAAAAAATTTTGGGATTTTCCTTGACAATCTCTTTCTCCGCGATTAGAGTACTATTGAGAAGCGGATCACTGGAGTGTTTTATCCGCCCAGTGTGTTCATCAGTGCCGTTGAGGCCGCCCTCATATTCCTCCTCATTCGGCTCCAGAGATACCGCTCTCCAGCGTGTGTGTCCGCTTTGCCCGGATTCCATGGGGACCGCCGGGCGTGTGGAAGAAAAGTTTTCGTCGGGTTCCCCGGTCTGTTACGATGAATTTGTGGCCTTGGTGGCCACATCGGAAGTTGGATCGCAAGCGTCCGTGCGGTTGGCGAGAACTAAGGCCCGCCGAAAAACGGATGGGGTTTTAATAATGGGTCGTGCGGCCTGTGCCCCGTTTGTTTACGGACTCATCCTCGATGCGGGCCTGGCGACTGTGGCGTTGGAAACCTTATCTGCGTCAAGAGTGTTTGGGCCGCCTGCAGGGCGCAAGCGAAATGTGAACGTCGGTTGAAAACGGCTGCTATCGACCGTTGCCGTGGAGCGGCAGTCAGCCGCCGTAAATTTTGGTCTCTTTTTTGGAGGACCTCTCATGAGGAACCATCAAAATCACAAATTCCCTGTCCGCCATGGCGGACAAAGAAAAGGTTTCACTCTCATTGAGCTGCTGGTGGTGATTTCGATCATCGCTCTGCTCATCGCCATTCTCCTGCCAAGTCTGGCCAAGGCCAAGGAACTGGCCAACCGTACGGTCTGCTCGGCCAATATCCGCGGCATCATTCAGTCGATGATCACCTACGCCCAGAGCAACAATGGTACGTTTCCGGTTACCAATGCTTCGGCAGCAGCGACCACCTATGGCAACGAGCCGATTGTTCCCGCGGGTTATTCAAAAAATCAATCCGCCGAAGCGGTGATCAGTGATTGGTATGTCCAAGCGGGTACTGGAGCAAATGGTGCCTATCCAACCCCGGCAAACACGGTCGGGGACGTGCTCAGCGGAGAATGGATAATGGTTCTGGATGGATATTCGGTTCCAAAGGCATTTATATGCCCGTCTGATGGCTATGCCATCGACGCATCGAGCGAGCTGACCTCGGGAGTCGCAGGGGCGAATGCTTACATCGGAAACTTCGGCGCCACTCCGGGAGTTTTAGCAAATGCAGGTGGTACCAAAGCCGGCCAATACACGAACCAAAACGGCGAAGGTGAAAGCTATTCTTTCGCTTTCCCGTGGCTTAACGTCGGCGGAACCCTTGAAGTAGGTAGCTGGTGGAATGCCAACAATGCTTCCACTAATGTACCCCTTGTGAGCGACATGGCGCCGGTTAGTAATCTGGGAGCCAATGGCGCCACCGGCACGTATGAGCGGATCACCACTGTGATACCCGATAGTAACACATATGGGAAGTACATTTATAATTCCGGAAACCACAATGGCGCCGGCCAGAATGTGGGCTACGGCGACGACCATGTAAGCTGGGAAACCACTCCCTACGTCGGCCAAAATCAGGACAACATCTTCACGTATGAAAAAAGTAATTTCGGCGAGAGCGGCCTATTGGCGCCCCAGCAGGACTTGGAGGCGGGGAGTATGGGTACAGCGGGCACAGCGCCTGTAATCCAAACCCCTACTCCACCTTATGATATCTGCATGACGCCGGTGCGGCAGGTCCAGGGGGTCACCCCCATGTGGTAAGACACAGTCCCCAAGGGACGGACCTATCCGCGTTTGCCTGTGCGCGTGATCGCATGCAGACAGGTGCGACGCACAGGGGCAGGCAGTACAACCCATAATCGAGGAGGGAGACCGCAACAAAAGCGGTCTCTCTCCCTTTCTGCCAAATCCCGATTGCTATTGGGCCGTATCCGGTTTTCAGTCGGCAGGTGTCCACTGTAATGCTCCTGCTCGAAAGTTCGGTGACGTATTCACTTCTCAAGCGGCCTCCTTGGCAGGCCGCTTATAATATGGTTTGAGCTTTGCAAGCAGTTGGTCCAAGTCCGAGCGGGTGAACTTCCACTCGAATGGCTTCGCCGATTGCTCGTAGTAAATCTGGAACGCCATCAGCTTTTGCTCAACGGCTCCGACATACGATGAGAAGTAAATTTCAACCTGATTGAGCCAACTGGCATGTACCGGCAGATGCACCTGAATGACGTTTGGATACCACTGGGACAGACGCTGCTTGGATTTACCGGGCTTGTCCCCTGGGCGCCGGGTTGAATGTAGCAAGTGCATCGACACCGGAAGCCGGTAAATCAACCACTTACGCTCTCCAGAGGGGGAAGTCAGGTTAACGCTTGCAAGCACCGTGCCGAACAGGATTGGCTACGCCGCCTTTTTTCTCCCCCGGATTGTACGTAAAGACGTAATGTCCGGGAACAAGATGTACGAAAGCCGGACCGGAGCTGTTCGCCGAACGCGTCATGGTCGTCACGCCGGGCGTTTGTGAAGTCAGCACCGCACCGTTGCACCGAATGCGGGATTGACCGGCGCCGCGCAGCGTAACAACGGCGGATACGGCCGGCGGAATGGTGACATCCAACAATAACTGGTTGCCATGCCAACGCCAGCGGCTGACGATTTTCCCGAAGCGGCTGTCATGTGCCGCACCGGCCGATTGGAGCGCTCGGATGGGATGCGGATCAATCAATACGGAACGGAATCCAGGATCTTTCGGATCAGGTTTGATCCCCGCAAGGTCGTTATACATCCAGCCCAATATATCGCCAAACGCGATGTGATTCATGGACGATGGATCCAAGCCCCATTCTTCCCACAATGTCGTGGCGCCGTGCAAAATCCATTGGCCATAGCTCGGATAGGTGGTTTGCGTGGCGATGCGATAGGCCAAAGTGGTATGCCCGTAGCGGCTTAATACACGAAACAGGCATTTATCGCCTAATATCCCGACGTCCAAATGGTCCTGATGGGCGTGAACATTCTCCACCAGACGGCGAACCACCGCCGACCGCTGACTGGCCGGCACCAGCCCGTAATAGAGCGGCAGGGCTTCGGCGGTTTGTCCGCCGTTGCCGTATACGCCATGGCCATTATAGAACCGCCGGTTAAAAGTCTTGCGGATGGCCGCCGCATCCGCGGTAAATGCCGCCTCCTCCTTTTGATGGTGCAGGACGACGGCCATTTTGGATAACAGCGCTGCATCATGATACAAGATACAGGTGGAGGAAAACGAAACGGATGGCGGGTGTTTCGCGGGGGTCATCCAGTCGCCAAGCACCCACCCTTTTCCATGCCGGCGATTATACATTGCCAGCGTATACAGAAAATATTTTTTTATGCCATTATAATGTTCGCGCAAAATTTCTCCATCCCCTTGGTACAGATACTGGTTCCACGTCACAAACTCGTAAGCGCTCTCCCAGTCTGGGGAGTCAAAGTCGCCCCAGCCGGAGGTTGGATTTATCAGATAAAGATGGCCGTCGAGTTGCTCCTCATCCTTGAAGTCGTTCAGCCACTTCGCGTAGCCAAGCTGATTATTATACGTCATCATGCCCTGCACCGAGGCCAGCCAGGAATCGCCGGTCCAACCGTTTTTCTCGCGGGTCGGGCAATCGGTAGGGTAACCCATGAAGTTGGAACAATAAGCGCGGTTGGTGGCATCGGCTATCGCGTTCAAAAGCGGATTGGAGCACCAGAACATGCCGGAACGGCGAAAGGCCGTGTGAATGAATTCGGCCTGAACGCCGAGGATATCTTTTTTTGATGAAATCCCATTGATCTGCACGTATTGAAATCCGTTGTAGGAGAAGTTCGGATGATACGTAAACGGCTTGCCGCTATCGGGGATATAGGTATCCGTCTGGAATGAACCAGTATAGACATATATACATATCTGCTTCCTGTTTACCGATCCATTGGCGGATAACCGCTCGCCGTAGCGTAATACCACTGGTACGCCCGGCTTGCCGATGGCTTTGATCTTCACCCACCCCGCCATATTCTGTGGAAATTTAACCACAAATACATGCGGTTGCGGCTCGGTAATGGACACCGGGACCAGGCGTTGTACCACCGCGCAGGGCGGCATGAGTTGCGACGTGAGCTGGCCGTTCGGAGCTTTCACGAGTTTAGCATGGGCAAGGTTGGCCATGGTCCGATCCGGATTATTCCAGCCGTGAATTTTCAGCGCGGCGTCGTAGACTTCGCCGTTGTAGACGCCATCGGCCAGGCGCGGCCCAGCCGCCGCCTGCCAGGTGTTGTTGGTGACGATCCACTTTGATTTCCCGCCGGACGTTTGCAGCAGCAAGTTCATCCGCGCTCGCGGCCAAGCCCGCCACGCGGCATCTTGCCAATCCCACACATCGCGCTCCATGATGTTGTACCAGCCGTTGCCCAGTTCAATCGAGATAACGTTGCTCTTCCCCTTGTGCAGCAGCGAGGTAACATCAAAGCTCTGATAAGGCACGGCCTTGGAGTAATCATACAGCGTGGAATAAAGCACACCCGGGCCGACCGCATGGCCATTGACCAGCACCTTCCAATAACCCAAACCGGATATGTACATGTAAGCGTGGCGCAAGTTCGCTGGCACGCGAAATACCTTGCGAAAAATCGGACACGGCTCTTTTTGAATCCAACTTTTATGGAAAATCTTCTTCGGCAACGGCAAGCCGTAATAGGCGTTATGCGGCGTGGTGTAGAAAGAATTGCTAATTTTA
>JAJYDU010000140.1 GCA_021790475.1 Planctomycetota bacterium
GCCGCGCGAAACGCGTCGCGCGAAGCCGGGCCGCTGCGTCGGCCCGCGTCACAAAACCCCCGTCGTGCGAAGCCCGTCGTCTATCGGGACTCCAATTCGATGATCCATGCCGGCGTTTCGTCCAAATATGCCTGAAGTTGTTGGTCGCGCCACGTGTAATACAGGAACATGCCCCCCTGCGCGATCAGACCGAATGCGGCAATGCTGCCGTAGGCGACGTAAAGACACAGGTGGGCTAACTGCATGAACCGGGCGGTTGAGATTCCCATGCCCGCTCCGCTCAGCGAGCCGGCCATCCGGCGAATGGGTGCATCCTGCCAGCCCAGTTTCACCTCCAGCATCCACCAGCAACCGATCAGAATGAACATAATGCCCAGTAACAGTTGGTTCATGCGAAGAATTCGGAAGACATTTTTCCGCAATCGCCGGATACGCTCGGCCCCCACATATTCGATGATCCCGGCCACGATCATCCAGGCGCCCATCACAAACGCCCAGAAATGAAATCCTCCCCACACCGCCAGCAGAGCGGTAATCACACCAAACAGAAGCAGGCCGACAAAAGCGCGGTGCGCCGCGCGCGCGGCGCGTAATATGCGTCCTGACCGCAGCCGCGCCGTGCCTAACGCTGCCAGCTGCTCCTGCGTCAGCGGTGCATGGGCCGGATCAACTTTCGGATACACTTCGCGGGAGATTGTATTCCCGCTCCCGTGCTGTTCTGGTTGTAACGCCATACCATCTCGCTTCCCGACCAACATCTGGTCGAACGCATGGGGCCGAGGCGAAGCCGGGCCGCGACGGTAATGTGGGGCCGCTGCCCTCATGTTTGCCCGCGGGCAAACATGGAGCAGTGGAATTCAGAGCAGAGGATCAGAAGAGCCAATATGGCTGGAGCAATAGTACTGCTGTCGCATGTAACACAACGCCACCTGCGGCCCCCTGCTCAACTGTTCACCTGATCCATCTTCCCGGCGCCAAGCCGGGCCGCCGCGTCGGCCCGCGTATCGGTAACCGAGATAACTATACGAGATGAGTCGCTCCCCGTCGCCGGTATATTAGCCGGCACATTTCATTTGCCGCGTTGATGGAACCCCCGTCGCGCGAAACGCATAATGCGAATCATCGCGCCGCGCGAAGCCGGGCCGCCGCGTCGGCCCGCGTATCGGTAACCGAGATAACTATACGAGATGAGTCGCTCCGCATCGCCGGTATGTTAGCCGACACATTCCATTTGCCGCGCTGATGGAACCCCCGTCGCGCAAAACGCATAATGCGAATCATCGCATCGCGCGAAGCCGGGCCGCCGCGTCGGCCCGCGTCACAAAGCTCGCGTCGCGCGAAACCAGCGCCGCCAAACCCCCGTCGCCGGTATTTAGCCGACACATTCCATCTGCCGCGTTGGTGGAACCCGCCCGGCACGCACGCGTCAGAGCGGCAACATTTAGTCTGTCATTATACGGGTCGCCGTGGTACAATAACCGATATATGAATCCTATTTCCGACAAGAAAACCTGGCGCAACCAGTATCGCGCCGCGACGCAGGCGATGCGAAGCGTCTGGGCGCGGGAATTACAGGCGATGAGCAACGAAGAATCGCTCCGGATCATCAATTCATTGAATGTCATCGAGCCGGCGTGGCGCCAGCGCCCCGATTGGTCCGGCCTGGTCGACCAGCAGGCTATTTTGCACCGCTGGAACAAGCAATGAACGAGTTGACGGGGCCTTTGGCCGCGGCGGCGGAGCTGGAGGCCTTTTGCAAAGGGCATGGCTGGCGGTTCTGCTTCATCGGCGGGATCGCGGTTCAGCGGTGGGGTGCGCCGCGTTTCACCCAGGATGTGGATCTTACGCTGCTTACCGGTTTCGGTGGAGAGCGGCAATTTGTCGACACCCTGCTGGATCGATTTCGCGGCCGCCTGAGCAACACGCGGCTGTTCGCGCTGGAGCGCCGGGTTCTGCTTCTGCGAACCGCCGGCGGAGTTCCATTGGATATCTCTTTGAGCGGCTTGCCTTTTGAGGAGGCGTCTATCGGGCGCGCCACCCCCTGGAAAATAGCGGACGCTCTCGCGATCACCACATGTTCCGCGGAAGATCTGGTGATATATAAAGTATTTGCCGCGCGCGATCGCGACTGGAGCGATGTCGAAAGCGTACTGGCGCGGCGGCATGGTCAGCTTAATCTTGCGCATATCCGCGGGGAGCTGGCGCCTCTGCTGGCGCTGAAGGGGGATCCGGCCGCACGGGAAAAACTGGAGCGAATGATCGCCGCGGTGGACGGGTACTTGCGATAATAAACGTCCGCTTTCTCTCCGGATGGGTTTCCTCGCGCTCTGGTTTGAAAATCAGCCACGACTATCCAGACACGAATCCCAATGACTACCTGCCTGCGTTCGCGCCCCGGCGGATCGGTCTCTATATGTAACCTGGGCTGAAAGTGGCGATTCTGTATACAATAAAGCAAATTGTTTGCGCCCGTAGCTCAATTGGACAGAGCATCCGCCTTCTAAGCGGAGGGTTGTGGGTTCGATTCCCGCCGGGCGCGGTTCGGGCCAGGCCTGAATTCACGTAGGTGATGATGAAAGTCGCGGCGACGGCCCGCCTGCGCCCGGCGGGCAGGCAGGCCCGCGTCACAAAATCCGCATCGCCAAACCCCCGTCGCCGGTATATTAACCGGGACATTTTATCTGCCGCGTTGGTGAAACCCCCGTCGCGATTGCCCTTATCGCCGCGATGCGCCGCCTATAGCCCCGTATGCCCATCCGCATCAAGGAAGACCTGCTCCTGCCCGAGCCGGTGCAATGGACCGCCACCGGTTATCGGATTATCCGGAAATTTCAGATCACCGGCCTGTCGGAATACTCGCCCACGCTCCGTCCCATCATGGCCGTGGCCGCGGTGGATTCCACCACCGGCCAGGCCATTCCCGGCATCGGTGTTCCGCACCCGGATCGCCCCGACGCCGTTGTGCGCCACGTCCGCGCCGTCTGCCAGGGCTTCGACTGTTTCGACGTGTTCTGCGAATATCAGTGGGACCAGTATCCCGACGGCTATCTGAAGAGCTTCAACGGCGGTCTGACGCAGGTTCTGGGCCATTATGACGCCGCCAACAATCTCGCCACCGTTACCTACACGCCGGCCGGCGGCAACGCGCAGACCGAGGTGGCCGATCTGCACCGCCTGATTTTGACCGCCACGCTTTCGTTTCATTTCCTGGAAACCGCCGATCCCGAAACGCTTACTCTTTCCTACGCCGGCCTGGTCAATTCCGCCGCCTGGCGGAATTATCCGCCGCGAACCTGGCTGTGCCTGCCTGTCACCGGCAGCACGCAGGATGGCGTCTGGTATCGCAACACGTACGGCTTTTCCTACAATCCGCAGACCTGGGACCAATACGCGGTATTCAGAAATGTCGATGGAACTATTCCACCGGGCGTGGCCGGCGCCATCGTTACCGACGGATCCGTCATGAGCGGCAACGGCTGGGGCAGGTTTATTGTGTTCGGCCAGACCGATTTCAACGCCGCCTTTCCCAATATCAAATAAGAAAGTCATGGACCATGCCGCAAACGCCCCTGCCCGAATGGTTCGCCCGCGATGAGCCTTACCGGCAAATCGCCGCCCAGGTCAACCGCGTGGTGCGGCAGGTCAACACCGATGCGGCTTTGCTCGCCGGGGAAACGCTCAACCTGATCCGTCTTCCCGGCGCCGGGGCGGGTATTGTCCCGCACCGCGTCGCAACCGGTCCGCGAATGTGCGTCGTGCGGATCACCGCCCGGGAAACCGGCGGCGGAAAATACGCCGGTCACATTTTCTCTCCCAACAACGCCGCCGCACCCGCGGATAATCTGGCCATGCCCGAGGGATTGACCGACAGCGGCAACAACAACGCCCTGATTCTTAACCTGGCCGAGGACTCTCTCGGCGGCGGCCATCGCCTGGCCGTCCCCTGCTTCCAAACCGGCCTGCACGTGGGATTCACCGGCGAAACCGTGCCGCGGGCCATCCTGCTTGTGCAGGCGGCCGGGCCGATCATTTTCCCGGTGCGGGTAAGCAAGGATGGCGGCGCCGATGGAACCGCCTCGTCCCCGGCGAGTTGGACGTACACGGTTCAATCGCTCGATGGCGCCACAACCCTGGACGCCGGCGTGGCGCTTGCCCGCCCGCGCCCCAATGGCTCCATGTTGACGCAGAACGCATCGCCCGCTTTTGGTCTGGCATTTTTTGATTCCACCGCCGCGCTGCGGCTCTGGGACGCCGGCGAAGTGCCGGCCACCACCGCCTGTACCTGAACCTCCCCGCCGGGCGGCATGCCACCCGGTGGCGGACCGGCCGCCCGGCTCGGCGGGCGGGTCCCGATGCGCAGGGGTGATATTTATGTCCGGCCCATATCTTCAACTCGGTTCCGACGCCGGTATCCGTTTAGGCGCCGCCGGCGGGGCGGTTCTCGCCGCCGCCGGGACCGCGTGCTGCTGCGGCTCTTCCAGTGCCAACCCCTGTGTCCACAACCCCAGCAGTATAGCCATATATAACTATACCAATACGTATTTCTCCGCCGGTCCGGACTGCACCCCGGCCATCGCCGGCGATTGCGTCTGGGACGGCACATTCCAGGTGTTCGACGCGACCACCTGCACGTATACCAACGGCCAGTGTTTTTCCGGCGCCAACGGCTGCTATGACTGCTCTTTCGACGGGGTGCGCATGTGGGAGTTCAGCCCGCCGGGAATTTCCCGCGTGTGGTACGATTCTTCCACCACCACTTTTTACATGCAGATCATCTGCCAGAACGGTCCCGGCAGCGGCGAAATTGTCTGGCAGGGAAGCCAAGTCGGCGGCAGCACATTCAGCGGAACATATAACCGCACCGGCGGCTGCGACACCCGCTCTACCGTGGAGATCGCATGAATTCCAAGCTGCCTGGCGGGCAGACAGGCAACCACCGCCCGGGCGGCAGAATGAATTGCCGGTGTCGCTACTGGTCGGATTGCGGCGTCAACGGCGGCGGCTGCTGCTCGCGAAATCTCTATGGCGGCCGGCCAAGTCTGGGTGTTTGCCGTTTATGCCCGCAATATCAAGGTCCGTGGCGCGGACTGGGCGATGGGATTCACTGGATCGCCGAACCCTTGGCCAAACTCCTCCCCGGGTTCGCGGCCCGGAAACACAACGCGCCAAAATTGAGCAACTGCGGCTGTGAAAAACGGCGCAGAGAATGGAACCGGTGGTCGTTACGCAAATGATATGAGTAACCAGTCGAAAGCCATGATCCTGGCTTTAAGCGTCATTCAGGATCGCATGAATCGGTTGTCGGCGGACGATCGAAAAAATATTTTCGATTTATTCAAGGAATGGCCCAACGCTCAGTCCCGGGAAGATTCGGGCGCGGTGATGGAGTCGATTCTGGAGATATTGGATCAGCCGCCGGTGGAGGTTGTGGATTTTGATTTTCCCAATGGGCCAGCGCCGGAAAAGCTCCAAAAATGGACGAATCATATCGCCAAAAAACTGCGCGAATTGCGTGCGGCGTCGGGTATGAGCCAGAAGAACCTGGCGCAAAAGTCCGGACGGCCGCAAAGCCACATCAGTCGGCTGGAGACGGGGCGGCATGCCCCCTCCAACCGAACGCTGGAAATACTGGCGAAGGCCTTTCATGTGCGGGTAAGCGACATCGACCCGGCGTTATGAACCGCCCGGCGCCGGCCGCCTGCCCGGGAGGATGAGAGTTCTCGCCGTGCTTTTGAACTTTTCGTAGCAGAAGCCCGCTCGTAAATTTTTTCATCCAAGCCCGGGTTTGAGCTCGTTGACAAAAGAATTGCCGAGCTGCTGATCTGCCGGCTCAATTTTTCATGCACGGGTTCAATTTTCATCGACCCTCGCCCTTATCCGGGTAATTGGCGGGCAATAAATAATAACTTCCATCCCCTCAGCCGGTGTGGCCGCCAAGTATAAACAAGCTTAATCAGCTTAAGATGTCATGCCACCGAATTGAGTTGGCAACACAATTCTTTTTGCGGAATCTTGAAAAATGTTACAATGTTGTAATCATACGAGCGCCGGCATGAAAAGGGGGTTCGCCATGTTCGGATTTGGGCACAATCACGATGACGATGATTTAATGGGCGCGGCCTTTCTGGCCGGTCTGGAGGAGCAGTCGGGAGGGACGCAGGACTGGTTCAAGTGGTATCTCGCGGCGCTATTTATTTTCGTCTTGATCATGGCGATCGTCGTGTTCTTTGTGGGCACGTAAACGCACTGGCCAGGGATCGCGGAAATCGGCAGGCTGAAAGCCTGCACCACAAATGACCTCAGCTTCAATGGGGCCGCGGCTCATGAGCCGCGGAAATTCGGATTATACGCACCATTTTAACACCTTTCGTTAGCTTCAATGGGGCCGCGGCTCATGAGCCGCGGAAATCCACTCTATATCTACGCGATCTCCGCGGTAACGATCGCTTCAATGGGGCCGCGGCTCATGAGCCGCGGAAATTACAGTTCCACCAGCGCCCAACCC
>JAJYDU010000141.1 GCA_021790475.1 Planctomycetota bacterium
ATTACGCCGGCGAGAGGACTCGCCGGGCTAAATCGCGCGCGGGTCAATATCCGCGGTTGATAATTTTCATTCGCGCTGCGCTCCGTACACGCGCGGCGGCATTTACGGCGAAGCGATTTCGACGCGGGGCGGTATTACGCCGGCGAGAGGGCTCGCCGGGCTAAATCGCGCCGCGGGGCGACGCTGCACGCGGGTCAAGACCCGCGGCTCAATACGATAAAGGCTATGGCTATTTTGCGCTCGCAACGGTAGGCTCAAAACGATGGAATCATCATCGTCCCGGAAGGTTGATCCCGTCAGCCCCGTCTACCCCCTGCCTGCCGGCAGGCAGGGGAAAGGCAAATACCGAAACTGGTTTGCGGCGGCCGTTCATCTGGCGGGTTTTGTCGGCAGTTTCTTTCCCGGCCTTATGCTGTGGTTTTGCGCGCACCATCGCCACCGTTGGCTGGCGCGGCAGGGGCGCCGGGCCGCCGGTTTCCAGATGGCATTTCTCGCCGGCTGCATGTTAGTGGTTCCGGTGTTTAAGTTCAGCGGTATGGCGCCCGGGAAGGTAGCAAGCGCCGGGCAACTGATGCGGATTCTTCGCCACAACTTCATTTATCATCCGGCGGATACGCTTGTTTTTCTTCTCGGAATCACCGGCTTGGGAATCCTTTACGCAATCTGGATCGTTTTTATTCTTGTTTCGGCTTATCGTGCGGCCTGCGGGCGGGAAGCGGCGTATCCCCGCCGGCTGGATCTATTTCGGAAATGGACCGTATAAATATGCGAAAGTGGTGGATTCATGCGCTGGTGCTGCCGGCGTTTCTGGGCGCGTCGGCAGCGCTGCTTCTGCCGCCGGTTGGGTGGAATTTGACCCATCGCCTTATTTCGCTGTGCAATCCCGACCCCATTACATTTCTGTGGTTCCTGGCCTGGTGGCCGTTCGCCCTTGCGCACGGTCTACATCCGCTGGTGTGCCGGTATATCTGGGCGCCGGTCGGCGTGAACCTGGCATGGACCACCTGCATTCCGAGCATAGCGTTGCTGCTGGCGCCGATTACCGCGCGTTGGGGTCCTTTTGTTTCTTACAATATTGTGGCGATTCTTTCGCCGGCGCTAAGCGCGTGGGCGTGTTATCTGCTTTGTCATGCCCTGACGCGGCGGGTGTTCCCATCCATCTTCGGCGGTTGGGTGTATGGGTTTTCATCCTTTGAATTTCGCCAGTTGCTGCTTCACATGCACCTTTACGTGACATTCATACCGCCGCTGCTGGTTCTGGCGTATCTATCCCTGCTGCGGGGCCGGCTGCGCGCGCAGCATTTTGTGATCTGGACGAGCCTGCTCCTGGCTTTTCTTTTCGGCATATCCATCGAGGTATTTGCCACGACCGTCGCTTTTGGTCTGACTCTGCTGCTGCTCGAATGGCTGCTTGTTGTCGTAACGAAACGGGACGATTCCACCAGGGGGGCGAAGGCGGCGCAACAGTCCGATCGCAAGCGGGCGATCGGACTGGTCCTGGCGGCGCTGGTTCTGAGCCTCATTGCGGTTGCCCCGCTGCTGCTGGTGATGTTCAGTCATCGTTACCCCCACGGCGGGTTCTGGAGCCAGGGCGCTTATTCGGTCGATGCGGCCAACCTGTTCATACCGACGCGCATCACCTGGCTGGGCGGCGCGTTACTTAAACCTCTCTGGCGGACATTTGCCGGCAATATGACTGAAGAAGGCGCCTATCTGGGCATTCCTCTGCTTCTGATGATTGTGCTTTTCATCAGGCGCTATGGTCTAAGCGTGCGCGGCCGGCTGCTGATTCTTGCCGGCGCCGCGTTGCTGTTGGCCGCCCTGGGACCGCAACTGAGGATTTTCGGGCAGAAACTTCCCGTTCCATTGCCGTGGTTTTTCATCGGACGCCTGCCCTTGCTGGATAAAGCCCTGCCCTGCCGCCTGATGCTTTACGTGACGCTGACGATCGCGTTGATGGGAGCCATCTGGCTGGCGGAATCGCCCGCACCCGCCCGTTGGAAATTTTCGCTTGCGGCACTGGCGGTGTTGTTTTTGCTCCCGAATACCCCCGCGCGTCTCTGGTCCGCGAAGTTTCCCACGCCGCGGTTCTTCGCCACCACCTTGTATCGGCGCTATATCCAGCCTGATCAGAATGTTCTGATTCTGCCCTTCGGATACCACGGGTGGAGTATGCTTTGGCAGCAGCAGACGGGCTTCTATTTTCGCATGGTAGATGGTTGGGTGGGACCGTATAAGCCACCGCCATTCGACCAATCGGCGGTGATTCGAGCTTTCATGGGGCATCGGTTGCCGGCGAACTATCCCGCTCTTTTGAAACGGTTCGTCGGTTCTACACGCATACGGGCAATTGTGATAGCCCATCCGCGGGATCATCGACTGCGGCGATTGGTCGCACCATTGAGAATCCGGCCCGACCATGTCGGCGGGATACTGCTCTACCGCCTGCCCCGATCCACACATCGAGATAGGCATCGGAACTGACGCATATCGGATTTTGACGCGGGCCGGCGCGCGGGGTGGTATTACGCCGGCGAGAGGACTCGCCGGGCTAAATCACGCGCGGCGGCATTTACGGCGAAGCGATTTCGACGCGGGCTGGTATTACGCCGGCGAGAGGACTCGCCGGGCTAAATCACACGCGGGGCGGTATTTACGGCGAAGCGATTTTGACGCGGGCCGGTATTACGCCGGCGAGAGGACTCGCCGGGCTAAATCGCGCGCGGCGGCATTTACGGCGAAGCGATTTCGACGCGGGTCGGTATTACGCCGGCGAGAGGACTCGCCGGGCTAAATCACACGCGCGGCGGCATTTACTGCGAAGCGATTTCGACGCGGGCCGGTATTACGCCGGCGAGAGGACTCGCCGGGCTAAATCACGCGCGGCGGCTTTTCCGGCGGCGAACAAGGGTTGTTGTTTGATGGCCGACGGATTACGATACCCCTCGGCCGAGTTGAATTCCGGAGTCCCGATTCCCGTCGGCAATCGGGATCGGGAAATGGCCCCGGCGCGCCGGGTACGGCGGATTTCTGTTGTGGATGGGCGAAAAACATGAAAGTAATCGTAAATCGTCAAGCTCTGGCGAAAGTGCTTGCCTTGACCTGCAGTGTGGTTCCCACCCGCACACCCAAACCTGTTTTGGCCTGTGTGCGGTTAAGCGCCGCGGCGGCGCAACCCCGCAGCGCCGGGACACTGCAATGCGTTTCCACCGATCTGGAAATGACTTTGGAAACATCGCTGGCGCAGGTAGACGTGCAGCGGGAAGGCGTGGCGCTATTGCCGGCCAATAAAATAGCGGAAATTGTCAACGCTTCGCCGGACGAAACGCTCACGATCGATGTTCATGGCGATAAGGCCACGATCAAGGGCAGCGACAGCACGTCCACTCTTCTGGGCTTTGCCGTGGAGGAATTTCCGCCCATCAACGGCTTTGACGGCGCGGCCGATTTGACCATGCCGGCCGCACTGCTCAAGGTCATGCTGGACCGCACGCGTTTCGCCGCCGCCAAGGAAATGACGCGCTACGCCATGAATGGCGTTCTTTTCGAGCGCAAAGGCAAGAAACTTTCGCTGGTGGCTACCGATGGGCACCGTCTGGCGTTGGCGCGCGACGAAGTGGAAACCGGTGAAAGCAAAGATATCGCGGCGATCGTGCCGATCAAGGCGATCGGCATGTTGGAGCGCCTGTTGGAGGATCCGGAACAGACGATCAAATTACAATTTCGCGAGAACAAGCTTTACGTACAGGTGCTCGCCGGCGGCGATAAACCCAGTTCCGAGCGAGCCCCGGGCGTGTCGGGGCAGGGCGGAACTTCCAAAAACGAAGGAGGCATCGTCGCCCTGCTCAGCACCGCCCTGGTGGAAGGTTCCTTTCCACCTTATCAGGATGTAATTCCCAAAGATTGCGATCACAAAGTGTCCGTGGATCGCAACCGCTTTCAGAGCGCGGTGAGCCGTGCGGCGGTGCTGACCAGCGAGGAATCCAAGGCGGTATGCCTTGGCTTTGCGCCCAAACTGCTTACCGTGATCGGCCGGGCGCCGGAAATGGGCGAAACGAAAGTGGAGATACCCATTGATTACGGCTATGAACCGCTCGAGATCGGTTTCAACTCCCAGTATCTGCTTGATGCCCTGAAAGCCGCGCCGACCCAAGACGTGGTCTTTGAATTGCGTTCGCCGACCAAACCCGGCATCATTCGCTCCGGGAACAATTTCCTTTACGTCGTGATGCCGGTAAACCTTGGTTCCGGCGGCGCCGCAGTGTGAAGAAAAGACCGGCGACAAAGCCGGCCGGCGTTCCGCCTGTCCCGCGGAGATCATGCGCCATGTCCGGGAAATATTTACGGAAGAAAAAATCCCAAGTCGATTTACCGGCGGCGGCAACGCGGCAGGCGCTCGCGCAATCGCGCCAAAACACGGCCATTGCCGTTCTCTTGCAACAAATTCGATATAAGTCGCCCACCGATCCGAACCCCCCGGCGAGCCTGGGCGATTTTCTTCCCGCCTGGTTCAACGAGAATATAGCCCGGGGCGGCGCAGTTCTTTCGCGCGTCAGCGAAGTCTGGCGGCAACGCGTTCCGGACAAACTCCTGGGGGCCACCAGCCTGGCCGGCTTCCACCGTGGCGTGCTAAACGTTCATGTCACCGGCGCCGCGGCCAGGATGGAACTCCATTCTCTTTTGCGCCAAGGGTTGCTGAGCCAGCTGCAAATTGAGACCAATGGGGCGGTATTTCGCGTCAAGATCGCCATCCATCATTCGACGCGGCAACGCGACTAACCCCGCGGCCCACGCGCCGCGGTCCTTACAGGCTCTTAGAGTTCCCGGACAATCAAGCTTGCCAGGCTGCTGCGTTCGGGCCGTTCCAGAGTCACGTGACCGACCAACTCGGAGGATTTAAGTTTTTCGATGGTGAAAGACAAGCCGTTGGAGTTGGCGTCCAGGTAGGGATTATCGATCTGTTCGGCATCGCCGGTGAGAACGATTTTGGTTCCCTCGCCGACGCGGCTGGCGATGGTCTTGATTTCATGAGGGGTGAGGTTCTGCGCTTCATCGACGATCATGAACTGATGCGGGATGCTGCGGCCGCGGATGTAGGTAAGCGCTTCGAGCACCACTTTTCCGCCGCCGATCAAGGCCTTGAGTTTGGCCTCCACGTTGGCGGTTTCGCCGCTGTGAACGCGGCGGTCGACCAGGAGAAATTCCAGGTTGTCGAAAATCGGTTGCATCCAGGCGGCCATTTTTTCGTCCTTGCCGCCGGGCAGATAACCGATGTCTTTGCCCAGCGGCATGATGGGCCGGGCCACCAGCAGTCGTTCATAGCGCTGTTCGTTGAAACACTTGGACATGCCGGCGGCCAGGGCCAGGAGCGTTTTGCCGGTTCCGGCGGTTCCCATCAGAGTGACCATCTGCACATCGTCGTCAAGCAGCAAGTCCAGGGCCATGGTTTGCTGAACATTTCGCGGCAAGACTCCGAAGCAGGCTTTTTTGGCCCGCGCCAGCGGCAGCAGAGCCTGGAGCGAGGCGATATGGCGCGCCAGCCCCGCCTGACTGGAATCGGAACCGCCATGGAACAGGACAAACTCATTCGGAAAAAGCGGCGGATGGATCCCGGCCAGAGCCGGGTCCGAAAGCATCAGACGCTTGTCGGCATATAAGCGATCGATGACGGAGCCTGCCACGTCCATATTGCGGAAACCGGAGTATAGAGTTTCGTAATCGACTTTCTGCGATTCAAAATCGCGCGTGGTAATGCCCAGCGCGTCGGACTTGATGCGGGCATTGATGTCCTTGCTGATAAAAATGACCTGCTTGCCGGCCCGTTTGAGTTTCCAAGCCACGGAAATGATGCGATTGTCGGGTATGGCGTCGCTTAAGCCGGGGACGTGGACCTTTTCCATCGCCACGCGAATGCAACCGCCATGACCGTTCCACCGCACGCCAGCGGCGAGATGACCGTGTTCCCGCAACTGATCCAGATGGCGGATCACCATGCGGGCGTTGCGGCCGACATCGTTGGTATCCTTTTTGAATTGATCGAGTTCTTCGAGCACTTCAAAGGGGAGCACGACTTCGTTGTCGGCGAAGTTGAACAGCGCGCCAGGATTGTGCAGAAGCACGCTGGTGTCGAGGACGAAATATTTTACGCCCGCCTGGCTGTCCGCCATGGATGCAAGCACCTTGTTGAATCCCTGCTCCTGTCCCACATCATCTTATTATATTATCTTCGGCTTGCTTACCCCAATCACATGCCTAAAATAGGTTGTGCGGAAGCTTTGACAGGCCGCACGGCAAACGCGATGGATGCTTTGGAGATATTGGCATGCAGGTTCTTGTTGGTAAACTCGCCCCGGATTTCACCGCCCCGGCCGTCATGGCGGATAATTCCATCAATGAAACGTTTCATTTTCGTTCCTTTCTGGAAGATTCCTACGGCGTATTGTTTTTTTATCCGCTGG
>JAJYDU010000015.1 GCA_021790475.1 Planctomycetota bacterium
GGTGCGCTCATCAAGGAGCGGCCAAATGCGTCTGAACTTCCGTGTTAGAACCGCAGCAGGTCTCATGCATAGTTATCATACCATGTTTGCCAGAAAGTTGATACTTTTATTTTTTACCGCCGCCTTAGCACAAAAACGAATGGTCCCGATAATACAAGCCCATTTTTCGCGCGTTTTTTGCTCCAACGGCCTCCAGCATCCGTTTATTTCCCTTTATTTATAAGGTTTTTGGCCCGTGAACAGTTACGTTAATTTCTCTCACCGAACAGGGCGGCGAGTTTCTCCCGCATCGCCGTGCAGGAATCAAGTGTCAATGTCCGCTGGTCCGCAAATCGCGCCAATACATCCACGTCGCTCTCAGCCGGAAGTCGTCGCGCAGCACAGATTCAAAGATTGACAATTCAACAATTCTCCAAGTACGGCTGAATTGCTCCGTGCGTTCAGTATCACAAATCTGTTCCATGTTTCGCATTTGTCATCGCATCATGGGGCGCTCCCCATGCGATTTTCATGTGGCGGATCAAAGCACGGTCCACCCAACCGCACCACACCTATGATCCAATTATACCATTTTAAGATCACCAGCCCGGCGATCCAGCTTCAACGATTCTTCAGCAAGCCGCCCGCGTATTGTGTGCTTTCCCCTGTTTCATGAACCGTTGAATCACAACCTCTCTTGCATCGGCCGGGCAGGAACGGTTGCGGTGAAAATTCGCGTTAAGTGGCCGCGGCCGCATGCAGACCCGCGTCCGCCAACATGCGTTGGAGCAGCCGCTGTATCTTCACCCGTTCGTCCCGCTGCGGTGCGCTCAGGGGATGACGGCCGGATCCGAAGTTGAAGCCCCGCAGATCCACCGCCGCCCGGAATCCTTCCGGAAAATCATGGGAGAAAAACATCACGTCGAAGAATTCCAGCAGGCGGTATTGAAGCTTGATGGCTTCGTCAATTTTTCCGGCGCCGGTCAGGTCAAAGAGCCGGCGGGTAATCTCCGGCACAATCCCGCTGATGGCATGCGTTCCCCCGTTGCAGCCGATCAACAGCATCGGAACCAACACCGTTTCCCCTCCCGTCAGAAATGCGAAATCAGGGCGGTTGGGCCGAACCGCCTGGATCATCCGCATCATCTGGGGAATGTCGCCGGAGGAATCCTTAATGCCGCAAATTCGTTCCATCTCGCTCAACCGCCGGAACGTCGGCAAGTCAATGGGGCTGGCAAACGCCGGGATGTTGTAAAGCGTCACATCAATGGGACTGTTCCGCGCGATCTCGTGAAAGTAGGCGTATACGCTTTCCGGTCCCATCCGGTAATAGAACGGAGACACAATGGCCACGGCCCGCGCTCCATATTCGCGGTACCTTTCGCAGGCTTTGATCGTTTCCCTGACGTTGGCTTCGGCGGCGCCGGCGAGCACCGGCACACGCCCCCGCGCCTGCTCGCATGCGATCCGGTTAATCCGCATTCGCTCTTCGGCCGTGAAACGCGTGAATTCGCCGGTAGAACCGTTGGGATAAAGACCATGCGCGCCCTGGTCAATCAGCCAGTCAAGATAACGCCGCAGTTCCGGTTCGTTGATCTGACCGCGTTCATCGAGGGGAACGAGGGAGGGAACAAAAATGCCTGCGATTTTCGCCGGGGAAGCTGTAGCTTGCCGCGGCCAGGCTTCCGGCGCCGCTTCCCGTTGTTTTCCGACCATGAAAATAACCTCCGTTATCGTTATTTGAGGTAAAAAATTTCCACACCGTGCGACCGCCATGATTTAACCGCCGGCGGGCGGGACTCGCCGGTGGAAACATCATCATGCTCCGTTTCGCCGGATGGAAAGCAGTATAGCCGAAAGTCCGCAAGTCCGCCGCGTCTGAAGTTACGGGCTTGGTGAGGGAGGCATAATAAACCGTTCTCCGCTCCCCTCTTTTCTTTTCCCTGGCTATAATATAGACATTCAACACGGCCTTGGGAATTTCATCCATTATGCCCGAAATGCCCGAAAGAATATTTCAACTGGTAAGTCCCTTCACGCCCACCGGCGATCAGCCCGCCGCCATCGAGAAGTTGGTACGGGGGTTTGCGGCCGGCGCCCGGCATCAAATTCTGATGGGTGTGACCGGTTCCGGCAAAACCTTCACCATGGCCCATGTGGCGGCCCGCCTGGGCAAACCGACCCTGGTCATCAGCCACAACAAAACGCTCGCGGCCCAGCTTTTTGAGGAATTCAAGGAGCTTTTTCCCCACAATGCCGTCAACTATTTTGTAAGTTATTACGACTATTATCAGCCGGAAGCGTACATTCCCCAGCGCGACATCTACATCGAAAAGGATGCCGCCCGTAACGACGATCTTGACCGGTTGCGCCTGGCCACCACCAGCAATCTCATCAGCCGCCGGGACGTGCTCACCGTGGCCTCGGTAAGCTGTATTTTCGGACTCGGTTCGCCGGAAGAATATAAAAAGAAGGTTATTTCCCTGCGGCGCGGCGCAACTCTCGGTCGCGACGAACTTCTGCGGGCGCTGGTTGATCTGCAATACGAACGCAACGATATCGAATTCAAGCGCGGCGTGTTTCGCGTCCGCGGCGATGTGGTGGAGATCTTTCCAGCCTACGAAACTACCGCCATCCGCCTGGAAATGTTCGGCGACGAAATTGATTCCATCTGGCATATTCATCCCGTCAGCGGCCAGCGGCTCACGGAGGAAACCACCGCTTTTATTTATCCCGCCAAACACTATGTCGCCGACGACTCCACGCTGGCCCGCGCGGTTCACGACATTCACCAGGAACTGCAGGAGCGACTCAAGGAACTGCGGATGCAGGGCAAACTGCTCGAGGCGCAACGCCTGCTGGCCCGCACCAAGTACGACATGGAAATGCTTCTGGAAACCGGTTTTTGCGGCGGCATTGAAAATTATTCCCGCCATCTGGCCGGGCTTCCCCCCGGTTGCAAACCCTTCACACTGATCGATTATTTTTCGGATGATTACCTGCTGATGATTGATGAATCGCACGTGAGCATTCCGCAGCTGCGTGCCATGTACGCCGGCGACCGCCACCGCAAGGAGGTGCTTGTCGAGCACGGCTTCCGGCTGCCTTCCGCCCTGGACAACCGCCCCCTGCGCTTCGAGGAGTTCGAGTCTCTCTGGAAACGGGTCCTTTTCGTATCCGCCACGCCGGCGGAATTCGAGTTGAACCTTACCGGCGGAGAAGTAACCGAGCAGATCATCCGTCCCACCGGATTGATGGATCCCGTCATCCACGTGCGCCCGGCCCAGGGGCAGGTTCCGGATTTGCTCGAGCAGATTCGCCGGCGCGCCAACCGGGGCCAGCGCGTACTGGTGACCACGCTTACCAAGCGCCTGGCGGAGGATCTGTCCCATTACATCGGCCAGGCCGGCCTGCGGTGCAAGTATCTGCACAGTGAAATTCAGACGTTTGATCGCGTGGATATTCTCCGCGGGCTGCGGGAAGGTCTTTTTGATTGCCTGGTCGGGGTTAATCTCTTGCGGGAAGGTCTTGATCTGCCCGAGGTGTCCATGGTCGCCGTGATGGACGCCGACAAACAGGGCTTCCTGCGCAGCGAAACGTCGTTGATTCAAACCATCGGCCGCTGCGCGCGTAATGTCGATGCCGAAGTATATCTATACGCCGATACGATTACGCCGTCCATGCGGCGGGCGATCGACGAAACGCGGCGGCGCCGGGACATTCAGGAGAAGTATAATCGCGCCCATGGCGTCACTCCGCAAACGATTCAAAAGGCCATCCGCCACGGAATAGAAGTGGAGCTTCGCGCCCGTCATCAGGCCCGGGAAATGGTCGCATCTTCCGAAGATCAGTACGAGCGGCAGGAAACCATCCGCATGTTGGAAGAGGAAATGCTCGCGGCGGCCAATAACCTGGAGTTTGAGAAAGCGGCTCAAATCCGCGATCGGCTTAAGGAGTTGCACGCCCAGGCGCCCCCCGGCGATGGAACCGCCCGGCAAGCCATCGCCGAGCATGAAAGGCAATTGGCCGCGGCCATCGACGCCGGCATTGCGGGTCGTCTGGCCAACCGGCCCGCCACAAGTCCGACACGGCACAAAGTACGCCGGAATCATGGCCCGCGGAAAACTTAGAGACTTTCCGGATTAGAGATACTTGTTGTTTTCCGGAAATGGTATAACCATTCGATCAGAGCGGAGTCGGCTCCATGAAGAAAAAGGCAGGGGTAAGAAAAAACTCCCGGCCCGGCGCGCCGCCGGCTAAATTCTGGCAAACCCGTATTGGCGACGCTTCCGACGAACTTGCCGAAAAATTCGTCGAGTCGCTTTCTGTGGATTACCGCCTGGCCGGGCATGATATCCGCGGATCCATGGCGCACGCCGCCATGCTCCGGCGGGTCGGCCTTATTTCCGATCGGGATTTGCGCCGGATCCAGCGGGGGCTTGCCGGGATACTCAAGGATATACGGAGCGGGCGGTTCATTTTTGATCAACGCCGGGAAGACATTCACATGGCCGTGGAAGCCGCGCTGATCGAGCGGATCGGCGAACCGGGACGAAAGCTTCATACCGCCCGCTCGCGCAATGACCAGGTCGCCCTGGATCTGCGGCTCTGGTGTCTGGAGGCGATTGCCGCCTTGAATAAAAAACTTCTGGCCATGCAGAGCGGCCTGGTCCGCCTGGCGCGGCGTGATGGCGCGGTACTGATGCCCGCCTATACCCACTTGCAGCGGGCCCAGCCGATCGCCTTCGGCCATGAACTGCTGGCCTACGTGGAAATGCTCCAGCGCGACCGCGGGCGCCTGGCCGATTGCGCGCGCCGTACCGCCGTTTCGCCTCTGGGCAGCGGCGCCGCGGCCGGAACTACGCTGCCGATCGACCGGCGGTTAACCGCGAAATTGCTCGCTTTTCCGGCGATTAGCGAAAACTCTCTCGATGCCGTGAGCGATCGCGATTTCATGGTGGAACTCGCGTTCGATCTTTCCATGATCGCCATGCACCTTTCGCGCTGGGCGGAGCAGTGGATCATCTACGCCTCCACCGAATTCGATTTTATTCGTCTGGCCGATCGGCACACCACCGGCAGCAGCATGATGCCGCAGAAACGAAATCCGGACATGCTGGAACTGATCCGCGGCAAAACCGGTGGAGTTTACGGTCAGCTTGTGGCTCTGTTGACTATGCTCAAGGGCCAGCCGTTGGCATACAACCGCGATATGCAGGAAGACAAACGGTGGCTCTTTGGAGCGATGGATACGGTCGGCGAAACGCTCAGCATCGCCGCGGCCATAGTGGCCGGGGCGGCCATCAAGCCTGATTCCATCGGCAGCCGCATCGACGAAGGGTTTCTGGACGCCACGGCGCTGGCCGAATATCTGGTCAAGCGCGGCGTGCCGTTCCGGTCCGCGCACCAGATTGTCGGCAAACTGGTGGCGCACTGCGAAAACTCCGGGCTTAAGGCGCTGGCGGATCTGGAACTATCCGTGCTGCGGAAAACGTGCCCCCGCATTGAGCGGGATGTATACCGGACGCTTGGCGCCCGCTGCGTGGCGGAAAACTATGCGTCCCGCGGCGCGGGAGGGCCGCGGCAGCTGCGCGCTCGGCTTGCCGCATGGGAAAAACGCCTCAATTCCATTCACCATTAAGAACCTGCTCCTTTGCGATAGTTTCAAACTTCTTGTTCATCCCATAACATGCCGGCTCGCCTGAAAAACCGCTCCCAGTTGCCAAACGCGAATCCTTCGATCTGTCGATCGGAAAGTCCGGCGTGATGGAGCGCTTCGCCTAGCCGGGCCAGATCGGCGGGGCCGCGAATGGGAGCGGGCAATTCATCCGCGGAGAATCCGCCATCCATATCCGAGCCGAGTCCGATCCCATCATCGCGCCCCGTGATATCCAGCACGTGACTAACGTGCCGAACCACGTCCGCCACCCGCGCCGGCCGCCGGCTGGCCAGGAAATGTGAATACAGATTGATGCCGATCATTCCGCCGCCATCGGCCAGCGCCCGGATCTGCTGGTCGGATAGATGCCGCTCCGGATGCCTGGCGGCGGTCAAAAGCGCCCGGCAATTGCTGTGAGAGGCGATTTTGGGGCGTTCGGCGCATTCCATGACTTGCCAGAACGCCGCCTCGGAAAGATGCGATACGTCGTGCACCATGGCCAGTTGGTCCGCCAGCGCCAGCAGGCGCCGTCCCGCCGGCGTTACATCGCCGCCGGATTGATCGCCCCCCGCCCACGATGTTCCGCCGACCCAGGTTAGGGCGAGAATCCGTACTCCCAGCGAATAAAACGTATGAAGATCTTCGGGGCTTCGCGCCCCCGGCGCGCCTTCCAGTAGAAGCATGACCTCCAGTGGCGGTTCGAGGTTGCCGGGACTTAATGGAACCGCGCCGCTTTGTTTACGGGGAGACTGCCGGGACGCCGCGCCCGGGCGGCCGGCGGCGGACTTCGGCGCAACGCCATGGGCGAGGCGCAAAGTGCCGTCCGCGTGCCACCGCCGGTAAATTTCAAGCTGAGCCAGCGACGCGGCAAACGCTTGCGCCGGCGTGTCGTAGCACCAGGGACCATCCACCGCCTGGTCCTGCGAATCCACGCCCCGCGGCTGGACAAAAACAGTCGCAATCGCCCGTCGGATTAGTCCCCGGGCCAGCGCCGGAAAAGTCACCGCCGCCGGTCCGGTTTCCTCGCGAATCGCCGTCGGATTCGCCCGCATGTCCCGGCCCCGTTGGGCCAGATAAGCCAGGTCCAGGTGGCCATCAAACCAATGCATATATTCCTACACATCAATTATCTTATTGTGCCCGATCAGCGGCAGTGTGCCGCGGCCGCCCGCCAGCGCGTGGCGAATGCCCAGCAGGGAAAAGGCGATGAACAACACCCATACCAGCGCCCCGATAAAGGCAAACGCCGCGCCGACATACTTCATTCCCGGAACGGCCAGCAGAGGCAGAAACGCCAGAGCCAGAATTTTGCAGGCGGCCCAGAATATTGCTTCCCCCAGAAACAGCATAAACCCCTGGTTGGCATGATGCCGCGCGAAAGGCGAGTCCCGGGCCACCAGCAGCGGCGCCAGCACCAGTACGCCCATGTATGCCAGGATGGCCATGGCCCGATTCGCCCGCACGTCTTGCGGATCCACTTCCGGCCGGGCGCCCGCGGCCGGTACGGCAACGGCCGGCGGTGGCAACGGAGGCGTCCTGGGTTCTTCGGGTTTCAGGTTGTAACCGGAATCTTCAGGCATCGCGTACCTCCTGTTCATACACAAGCTGCCTTTGTCTTGAATTATACTACGCGCGGCCGGCGATGAGGCGCCTTCGACAGGCATCTGTGAGCGGACGAGATCGACCGAAAAATGGCCGGCTCCCGCTGATCTTTCACGACGGAAAATATTCTCATCTTCAGGGGATCGCGGTATTAAGCGAATTCGAGATAGAGAATCGCGATTTTCGGCGGCTTCTACCTGCTTCCGCCGGTTGGGCCAGCCTCAACAAGCATACCAAGGGCGCTTTTTACGAGGTATTCGATCCCGAGCGTGCCCGCCGGCTGGTGAGCCGTTTGGAGTTTCGCCATACCCCCAAGCACGGCAGTTGGCTGAACATCGCTGAAAATGAGCTCAGTTCCCTCACCCGGCAATGCGTTGTCGGAAGGCGGTTCGGCGACAGCGAGACACTACGCCATGAAACGGCTGCATGGTCGTCCGATGTCAACACGCAACAAAAAAGAGTCCAATGGCACATGAAGATAGCGGATGCCCGCACAAAATTGACGAGCGTTTATCCTAAAATCATGACGTGACAAAGCAGTAGAGACTCATGTCCACGCCAGAGCCGAATCAGCCCCCGGCATCGCCACGCGCCAGCGCGGCGGCAAGCCCCCCACACGGGGGACTTGTCTTATCCACTACTTACAAAAGCAATTCGGCACAATGGTTACAAGACAACTTTCCACTTTCTCCCGTTCGCCCGCTCCGTTGCCGCCAGTAGAGGCTACCGCTGACCGCTGATTGCGAAAAGCCGGTTAACGCGAACATTGCACCGTCAATACACGGGTTAGCCGCGGGCCCTGGCCTGCGCGTGGCTGCGGATCGCGTGCGAAGACACGCAGACGATCTGAAACCGCCGGGAATCCCGGAGCACCAGGAACGTGCATATAAATCTAAATTTACGCAATAATCGCCACGAACCACGGATTTCACGTAACCGTTCACGGGCAATAGCGGCGAAATTAGCACAAAAAAGATGGGTACCGACAATAGAAGCCCAGTTATCGCGCGTTTTTTGTTCCAACGGCCTCCAACATCCGTTTATTTCCCTTTATTTATAGGTTTTTGTCCCGTGAACGGTTACGTTTTTCCTTAGTTAGTAGGAGAAATAAAATGGCGCCAGCACCGGCTTGATCCTGGCGTGTCGGGATTCCGGCTTCCCAAGCTTGCCAAAAAGTATTGGCGCTCCCAGGCTTGGACCTTAGACGGGCTTGTATCGCGCCGTTTGACGCTCCCGGCTGGTTTGAGCTATAAGGGATCGTTTGAGAATTAGGACGGGAACGTGCATGTTGCGGTTTCTTGTGTTTCGCGATGGCCACGTGCCGGCTGAACTCGATCTAGGCGCGGCCTATTTGCTCGGATCGGATGGCGTGCCGATCCGCGGCGAGAGCAGTTTCGTTGAGGGAGAGATTCGTTGCCGCAAACGCGCCGCCGGTCCGTCCGCCCTGGCGCTGCTCTGGGAAGTGCGCGGATTCGGATCCATCCTGCTGGATACCGTACGGCTGCCGGAGCGGCCAACCCCCTACATCCTCAATGTCGAGCTGGCCCGCAGCCGCATGATGAAACTTTTGCAGAAACGCGAGGATTGGGGGCTGTTTGATCTCCCCGAAGCCCAGGCGATCAATGATAAATTCAACGAGGCCCGCGACCTGCTCATTGAGGCAATGGAAAACCTCGATGATCCGCCCGCCGCGGCTAAATTGGCGGATCGTTGCCTGGCGCTGGCCCTGCCTGTTTCCGAACAGGCCTCCGTGGTCCATGCCGAACTTCTTCTGCACCGCCGGATCGCCACCCGCAGTTTTCCTCCCAATCTCTTTGGATGCCATGTAGATCTCCCGCAGATCAGCGAGGGTTATCGCCGCAAGGCCCTTGCCGCCGGCGACTTCGTGTGTCTTCCCCTGCCTTGGAGAGTCATCGAACCGCAGCAGCAGAGTTTTGACTTCGCATCCATTGATAACTGGGCTGATTTGCTCCGTCGCGCCAAGACACCGGTGGTGGCCGGCCCGCTCGTGCGTTTTGTCGAAGCCGTCATTCCCGACTGGCTCTATGTATGGGAGCACGATTATGAAACCGTTCGCGGCCTGCTGTATGAGCACATTGAACGGGTGGTAAGCCGCTACGGCGGCCAGGTGGTGCTCTGGAATGTCCTGAGCGGTCTGCACGTGAACAGCCTTTTCTCCTTCACGTTCGATCAACTGATGGATCTGACCCGCATGGCCGTCACGCTGGTAAAAAAAGTTCTGCCCGGCAGTCGGACCATGATAGAAATCACCCAGCCGTGGGGAGAATACTATGCCGGCAACCAGCGGAGCATTCCACCACTTATTTATGCGGAAATGGCGGTGCAAAGCGGCATAACTTTCGATGTCTTCGGCTTGCAGCTGTGCTTCGGAGCGCCGCGCGATGGATGCTGGCAGCGTGATCTGTTCCAGATCAGTTCCCTGCTGGATCGTTTTGCGCCCTTGGGCAAGCCGGTCATGATTACACGGCTGGTTGTACCCAGCGCTGTGGGCGATGGCAACAAGGCCAGCGGCGCCTGGCACAAATCCTGGAACGACAATGTTCAGGCCCGTTGGCTCGAAGCGATCGCCAATATTGTCCTGAGCAAACCTTTCATGGAGGCGATCTGCTGGAGCGACCTGGTGGATGAAGACAACAGCGCCATTCCCTCCGGTGGGCTGTTGACGGCCGACCTGAATCCCAAGCCGTCTTTCCAAACCTGGACGGCCATGCGCCGTGCCGTGCTGGCTGTCCGGCAAGGGACGGTTACAATGTCTGAAACGCCGAAAGCCGTTGGCAAGATTGCGCCGCCCGGCCCGCAGTCGTGAACCACTCGCCAGGTGAATAACGCGCGGAAGGAAGGATAAAAATGTCGGATAAGCTTCACTTGTCGTCCGCGTGCCGGCGCGCGAAAATTTCCGCGGAATCATCTTCTGTTCCGCCTGTTTCCGCGTATTGGGGCTGGACCCGCGCCCATCAGGCCGGTATCGCCGTACTGCTTCTGTTTTGTCTGATTTTCCTGTCTGTTGAGTTGTATCACCGGTCGGCGCCATGGGGTTCCGATGTGCGACTGACAGCCTCCCGGCCGCGACTGGCGGAGAATTCCATCGATCCCAATACCGCCGATTGGGCGTCGCTGGTTCGTCTGCCGGGCGTAGGCCCGGCGCGTGCCACAAAATTGCTGAACTTCCGCGTCGCGGCGCAAAAAGCCCATCCGGGGCGGAAGGCGTTTCGTAGTTTGAACGATTTACGCGCCATACCCACTTTCGGACCAAAAACCGTCCGACATCTGGCGCCATGGCTGCGTTTTTCCATCGCCCGCGGCGCCAACACCTCCGCTCCCGCTCCGAAACCATAACGAAACGCGGCCTGCTTTCCACCGTGGTTTTTAGTATCCTCCGGCGAATAACCGCATTCAAGACGCTGACTTGTGGCGGTAACGATTGCTCCTGATTGTACGCCGGGGATATTTCCGGCGCCAAAGTAAGAATGATTCTATATATTATCTCAAGATTTCGCATAGAGGGCGGCGATCGCGCCGCCATAATATTGCAGGATCTGGCCGCGGCGCGGCTTCATGGTGGGTGTGATCAGACCGTTGTCCACCGTCCAGGGCTTGAGCGTAAGCGCCACGCGGCGGACTTGGGCATAACCGGGGAAGCTGTGCAGTTGTTTACCGATGCGTTCGAGTATCACCTCATGCAACGTGGAATCGTTTAGAGCGGCGGCCGAGTCATGATCCAAAGCCAACTCGGCGGCCAGATTCTTCCAGCGCTCCGGATTGAGCACCAGCAGGGCGCCAAGATATGGGCACCCCTCCCCGATGACCACGACGTGATCGAACAGCGGGTCCGTGGCGATGGCCAGCTCCATGTCCGACGGCGGCACTTTTTCGCCGTTGGCGAGCACGATGATCTCCTTGATTCGTCCGGTAATGTAGATATGTCCGCGCTCTAGACGCGCCTGATCGCCGGTATGCAGCCAGCCCTGCGCATCAATCATCCGGGCGGTGGCTTCCGGCCGATTCCAGTAACCGAGCATCACACCGGGGCTTTTGATCAGAAGCTCCTGGTTCTCGCCGGTGCGCGCCTGCACATCCGGCAGCGGGGCGCCCACGCTGGCCGGATCGTTGTCGTCAAGCCGGTTCACGCTGATCGTCGGGCTGGTTTCGGTCAGGCCATAGCCCTGCAGGATCGGCAAGCCCAGCCCGATGAAAAGGCGCGCGATGGAAAACGACAGAGGCGCCGCGCCGGATATGGCGATGCGCAGGCGTCCGCCCAGCCTGACCAGGATTTTCCGGGCCACCAGTGCGTGGAGCAGCGGCCAGCACCATAGCCAGGGCGTCCAGGGCGCGCGTCGTTGCGAAAACAGAAAACGGCGCCAGCCCAGCGCCACCGTCCACTGGAAGAGCCTGCGCGCGAACGCGGATTTCTTCTCGAGCCGCGCCTGGATATTGGCATACGCCCGCTCGAAGGTGCGCGGCACCGTGATAAGCACCGTCGGACCCACTGTGTACATGTCTTCGGCCAGCAGCGTGATGGAGCGGGTGTAGGCCACAGTGGATCCGGACATCATGGGCACGTAGTAGCCTACGGTACGCTCAAAAGTATGGGACAACGGCAGGAACGACAAGAACAGATCGTCATGCGTGGTCATGAAGCATTGCAGGCCGGCGCAGGCGTTCCATAAAATATTACGGTGGCTGAGCATGACGCCCTTGGGGCGGCCCGTGGTGCCGGACGTGTAGACGATGGTGGCCAGGGTCTGCGGATCGCTCGCAGGCGTGCGCAGTTCGCCGCCATCTTTTGGCAGCCAGTCGCCGATCCATTGTAACCGCGGATCACTTTCGGACGGCCCGATGGGAAGCAGCGTCAGGATGCGCGCCAGCCCGTTTAATTGCGCATAAACGGGGCGCAACGCCTCCCAGTGCCGGGGCCCTTCGATCAGCAGCAATTTTACGCCCGCATCTTGCAGAATATACGCGACGCTCTCGGCGCGATCGTTGGTGTACACGGGAACCACGACCAGGCCCAGACCGTGCGCGGCCTGATCGAACATGACCCATTCCCGGCAGTTGCGCAGCATAACCGCGATGCGGTCGCCCGCCCGCAGCGGTTCGCGCTCCAGGCCTGCCTGCCAGCGGGAAACCTGGCGGGCCATTTCCCTCCAGGTGGAAGATTTCCAGATGCCGTCCGAATCGTCGAAATAGCGATACGCGACGGCGTCGGGCGTGCGTCGCACCCGTTCTCGGAACAGTCCGGCGAGGGTCTGGGCGCTTTCGGGGGAGATAGGACCCGATGTGCCTGAACTCACAGTTGCGGCCCCCGCGGCAACAGCGCCTCCCAGCCTGGGTCGGGGGCGAAGCGCTCTCCATAAGAGCGTTGGAGCTTTTGCATGGTTTCCAACATGCCGGCGATTCCGGTCTCCTGCACGTAGCGTATGGGACCGCCGCGGAACGGAGCGAAGCCGGTGCCAAAGATCACGCCCGCGTCCAGCAGATCGGCGTCCGCGACCACCCCTTGTCGCAGACACGCTACCGCCTCGTTAACCATGCGCAGGATCATGCGCTCGGTGAGATCCTGCGGTGGTGTATAGCCTTTACCCACCGGAGGTTTAACTGGCTTCCCGTCGCGGTATGGATAGAAACCGCGGCCGCTTTTTCGTCCCAGATGCCCCGCCTCGCACAATTCGCGCAGGCGCGGCGGCGCCGTCAGGGACAGGCGCCGGGAGAGGATATCCGCTACCGAAAGGCAGATGTCCAGACCGACGGTGTCGCCCAGCTCAATAGGCCCCATAGGCATGCCGAAGTCCACCGCCGCCTGGTCAATCACCCGGCCGGGAACGCCTTCGCTTTCCAGCGTGACGGCCTCCAGCAGGTAGGGCATGAGAACGCGGTTGACCAGAAAGCCGGGGCTGTTCTTGACCGGTAGCGGCAGGTGGTCGATGTGGCGCACCAACGCGCAGGCCCGGCGCGCAATGGCCGGGTCCGTAGCCGGGCCGTCGACCACCTCGACGAGCTGCATTTTCGCCACCGGATTGAAGAAATGAAGTCCCACCAGGCGTTCGGGCCGCGCCAGCGCCGCGCCCAGCACGTCCAGCGGTATGCTGGAAGTATTGCTGGCCAGCACGGCCTGGGATTTCAGTTGCGGTTCGATGTCGCGGAGAAGTTTTTGTTTGACCGCAATATCCTCGAACACGGCTTCGATTACCACGTCGGCCTGCCGCAGACCATTTCCGGCGATGTCCGGGATCAGGTTATCCCCGACGGCCCGCACCAGACGCGGGAGCTTAAGGCGTTTCTGGAACAGTGCGTAGGCTCGTTGGAGCGAAGCGCCAATGTGATCCGGCGCCGGATCCTGCAAAGTAACGCGCAGGCCGCTCATGGCGCACAAGGCCGCGATGTCGCCGCCCATCACGCCAGCGCCGATCACATGTATGTGTTGGGGTGAAAAATCGCTGGTGCGACCCAGGGACTTAAGCCGTTCCTGGAGAAGAAACACGCGTATCAGATTGCGCGCGGTCGGCCCCATGATCAGCCGCGAAACGGATGCGGCCTCTTTGTCCAGCATCCGCTGCGGATTATTCGCATCACGAACCCACAGATCAATCAGCGCGTAAGGCGCCGGGTAATGCGTTCTGGGGGCATGTCGGCTCACCTTTTGGCGCAGGATGCGGCCCACCCATGGACGTATGGGGCGCCAGGTGGCGGCGGTGTCCCGTAACGCAAGCCGTCGCGGCCCCGGCGGGGTCAGAATCAGGGCCCGCGCCGCCCGCTGCAGGTAACGGGCCGGCGCCACTTGGTCAACCAGTCCGATCTTTTTTGCCGCGCGCGCATCAAGGGTGCGCCCGCTGAGCATCAAGTCCATGGCCGCAAACATTCCCACTCGCCGTGGCAGACGCACGCTGCCTCCGAAACCGGGATGAATACCCAGGCGCACCTCGGGCAGGCCGATCCGCGTCCGAGGATCGTCTTGCGCCACCCGATAGGTGCAAGCCAGTGCCAGCTCCAGCCCTCCGCCCAGGCAGAAGCCGTGGATCAGACTGACGCTGGGGTACGGCAGGTGCTCAATCTGGTCGAACATTGTCTGCACACGGCGGATCTGTGTGTAGGCCTGCGTGGAATCGGTAAAGGTGGTGAACTCTTTGACGTCGGCGCCGGCCATGAAACCATTGGGCTTGTCGGAGAGAATCACCAGTCCGCGCGGGGGGCCGGCGCGCGGCGCCGCCAACTGTTGCTCCAGTTCCGCCAGCACTGCGGAGGAAAGCACATTGGCGCTGGCGTCGGAGACGTTCAAATGTAACCAGACGATGCCGTCTGGATCGATCTGTGCCCGCCAGTGTTTGCTATCGATAGACTCGCTCATGGCATTCCTTCCGCATGTCTTTCCACCAGCATGGCGCCGCCCTGACCGCCACCGATGCACAGGCTGGCGACGCCGCGGCGAGCGCCACTGCGTTGCAGCACGCGCAGCAAGTGCAGCCCCAGCCGCGCTCCGCTGGCGCCGACCGGATGCCCGATACTGATGGCGCCGCCATCGACGTTGAGCCGCGCCTGGTCAATCTCTCCCATCGGTCCATCCAATCCCAGTGCGCTGCGACAGTAGTCGCCGTCCTGCCAGGCCGCCAGGCAGGCCAGCACCTGTGCGGCGAAGGCCTCGTTAATTTCCCAGTAATCTATGTCTCGAATCTGCAATTGGTTGCGGGTCAGCAGAGATGCCATGGCGTGCGCCGGGCCGAGGCCCATCTGTGCCGGATCAAGTGCCGCCCAGGCAACATCCACGATTCTGCCCAACCGCGGAAGTTGATAGCGCCGCACCGCCTCTTCGCCGGCCAGGATCAACCAGGCGGCGCCATCAGTGATTTGCGCGCTGTTACCCGGCGTGACGTCGCCGAACGGCCGGTCGAAGACCGGCTTAAGCCGGGCAAGTTTTTCCGCGTCGGTGTCGCGGCGCAGACCGTCGTCCGAGGCGTAACGATTGCCATGTGGATCGTAGATAGTTTCCACTTCGCCTTCCAGCCGGTCCTGGTCCTGGGCGCTGGCCAGTCGCCGATGGCTTTCCAGAGCGAAGGCGTCCATCTGCGCACGGTTGATCTGAAAACGATGCGCGAGTATCTCCGCAGTCTGGCCCATGGATAGCCCAACCACGGGATCGGTCAACCCGCGCAACAGGCCGATCACAGGCTTGAAATGAGCGGGACGCAGGCGCCCGAGCGTTTTCAAACGTTCAGCGATACCCCGTGCGGCAGTCCAACCGCCCAGCCAGGTCACCAGCTTTGGATCCAGCAGCAGGGGGGCATGACTCATGGACTCGACGCCGCCGCAGAGCACCAGATCGCTGCGCCCGCAGGCGATGTTCTGCGCGGCGCAATCCAGCGCCTGCATGCCGGACGCGCAGTTACGCTGCACAGTCCAAGCCGGCATCTGATGTCCACAGCCCAGGCGCAGCGCCGCTATGCGGGCGATATTGGCCTCGTCCGGTCCCGGCATCACGCAACCCAGGATTACTTCGTCCAGCGCACCAGGCGCAAACGGCTGGCGTGCCAGCAGCGGGCGGCCCGCGGCAACTGCCAGATCCGCGGCGCTGAATGGTCCCGGCGTATTTCTGGCCTTGAGGAACGGCGTGCGCGCGCCATCAATTATGTATACAGTCCTGCCGTTGAAGGAGCGTGTAGGTTGCGTCATGGTTTTTTCTCTCCGTCCAAATCAGCCGGAAAGTCATCAACCTTGACAACTTCTTTGCGGGCCGCCGCGGCCTCGCGCATCAGAGTGGCCTCGCGGGCGTCGATGACTCCGCGCTGCAGCGCCTGGTCCAGCAATCGATCCAGCGGGGCTTCCGAAATTCGGCCTTGTTTGACCGCACGTCTGAGTTTCTGTTCAGCTTCACTGGAGATGATAACCTTTCGCAAGGCGTCTTCCAGACGGCCCAGGGGTTCGTCCGTGCCGGATGGAACGAAGATTCCCGCGGTCAAGCGATCGCGGGCCTCGGATGGTTCCAGTACCAGACGCGCTACGGCATGGCCCAGGGTATCGCGGGGGGGCGCGTAAGGCTTGCCGAGCGGGAATATCAGCAGGCGCAGTTTCCAGGCCGCCAGGCGATTCGGCAGATTGCGCAGCACGTCGTCCAGGCTCACTTGAATCTGGTGCAGGGAATTTTCACACGCCCATTGGACCAGCGGCAGATCAACTTCGGGTTGTCCCTGGTCCCGGAAGTGGCGCAGGACCGTGGACGCCAGATAGAGATGGCCCAGCGCATCGGCCAGACGTCCGGAGAGTTTCTCCTTGCGTTTGAGCGCCGCGCCAAGCGTAAGCATGGCGGCGTCGGCCGTCAGTGCGAAGGCGGCGCTCAGGCGCGTCAGGCGCTGATAATAGCGGCGCAGCGGGCCCTTGCCCGGCGTCGACGCGAGACGTCCGCCCGTCAGACCCAGAAACAGCGAGCGGGCGGTGTTGCTAAGTGTGAATCCGATATGCCCGAACAGAGCGCGGTCAAAATTCTTAGAGGCTCGCCGCCGGTCCGTGTCGGTTGCCGCCTGCATTTCCTTGAGAATGAACGGATGACAACGCACCGCGCCCTGCCCGAAGATAATCAGGCTGCGCATCAGGATATTGGCGCCCTCCACCGTGATGCTGATGGGCAGGGCCTGATAGGCCCGCCCCAGCAGATCGCGCGGCCCTACGCAAATTCCGCTGCCGCCCTGGATGTCCATGGCGTCGTTGATCACCCGGCGCATGGCTTCCGTGAGCTGGTATTTGACGATGGCGGAGATCACCGCCGGCCGCTCCTGGCGGTCCACCATGTTCGCCGTGACGAGGCGCGCGGCATCCATCATATATGTAGTACCAGCCATGCGTGCCAGCGCTTCCTCAACGCCTTCGAAATATCCGATCGGCATCTTGAACTGCTTGCGCACCCGCGCGTAGGCGCCGGTCGCACGGCAGGCCGTTTTCCCTGCCGCGGCGCTCAGCGCCGGCAGGGAGATGGAACGGCCCGCCGCCAGGGTTTCCATCAGCATTCGCCAGCCCTGGCCGATGCGCTCGGGGCCGCCGATGATCCACTCCAGCGGAATAAATACGTCGGCGCCGTAGTTGGGGCCGACCTGGAACGCCGCATTCAGGGGTATATGGCGCCGCCCGATGCTGATGCCGGGCGTTTGGGTGGGAATCAACGCCAATGTAATGCCCAGATCTTCTTTATCGCCCAGCAGGTGTTCGGGATCGTACAGCTTGAACGCCAACCCCAGCACCGTCGCTATCGGACCGAGGGTGATGTAACGCTTTTCCCAGTTCAGGCGGATGCCGATGATGTCCTTGCCCTGGAAATTTCCCCGGCAGAGCACGCCGTTGTCCGGCATGGAAGCGGCGTCGCTGCCGGCGTCCGGGCCGGTCAGGGCAAAGCAGGGGATTTCTTCGCTGCGCGCCAGCCGTGGCAGGTAATGGGATTTCTGCTGCTCCGTGCCGTAGTGCAGCAGCAACTCCGCCGGTCCCAGGGAATTCGGCACCATCACCGTTACGGCGGCGGTCATGCTGCGGCTGGCGATTTTCATAACCACGGCGGAATGGGCCAGGGCTGAAAACTCCAGACCGCCATAGCGGCGCGGAATGATCATGGCGAAAAAACCGTTATCCTTGATGAACCGCCAGATCTCCGGCGGAAGATCATAGTCTTCATGGGTGATGCGCCAGTCGTCCAGACGCCGGCAGAGTTCTTCCGCAGGGCCGTCCAGAAACGCCTGTTCCGCGGCGCTTAACACCGGCGCCGGCCCGGTAAGCATCTTTTTCCAGTGCGGACGACCGTTGAATAGCTCGCCGTCCCAGCCCACCGTGCCCGCTTCCAGGGCCTCGCGCTCCGTCTGCGACATGGTCGGCATGAGGCCGCGGTACAGCCGCAGCAGATGGTCGCTGATCAAGCGGCGCCGCAGGAGAGTGAAATTAAGCGGCACAACGAGCAATACGAAAATACCCCAGGCGATGAACAGCGCCGCTGCCGCCGGTTTGTCCAGGAAGGTCCACAACGCCAGCGCCATCAGCGCCAGCGCGGTCCAGAGCCGTAACGGCGCCCGCAGGTAAGCCAGCGCCCAGGCGGCGGCGATTGCCGCACTCCATTCAACGATGTTAATCATGATGATTCCTTCCTGAAATTCCCCCGGCAGGCCGGCATCGGCTGGCTGCCGCGGTAGGGGAACGCCACGGTAAACAATTTATCTAGATATACCAGCATAAATCTCCGAGTTCCACGGCATTCCGCCATGGTAGTTTATCGCGCTCTATCTTAAAAAAACAGTATGGAGATGAAAAAAGCCTCACCGGGCTGAGGCCCAATGAGGCTTCGGATTCAACAAACTCCGCCCGGCAGTCCGGATTCAATCCGTATTGCCGGGCGAGTAGTTAGTAACTCATGGCGATGTCCACGCCCGCCACGGCGGCGTCGCTGTGACTGCCCGTCGGCTGCTGGTAACGAGTGCCCGCGAACACGCCTTCGACAAAACCGCCCACCGAGTAGGTTCCGTATCCGGCCGGGATGTGCAGAACCCCGTTAAGCGGATAACTTGCGCCCACGCCGACGGTGGTGCCCAGATAGCCATCGCGGTAGTTGGCTAACCCGCCCACGGAACTCACGTCCAGTCGCCTTTCGCCGGAAATGAACGAGATGTTCCAGTACGGATGGATCGCCAGACCGCCGGTGTTCGGTACCACGTAGCGGGGGTTGATGCCGATTTCATAGTACTGGCCGGCGCCGGCGGTGTAATAAGCGCCGTCGAAATCAAGGCCGATGTATACATACGGATGCAGCGCAAAACAGCCGAGGAAGCGCTGGTCATTCAAGGTTAGCTTGAAGAACCACTCCTGCATGCTGGCCTGGGTGGGGCCAACAGCGCCAACTTCATCAATCGGCGTGATGAAATTTCTGTAGCCGGTGTCGAAGCCGAGCAGATTCATGATCTCTTTGTGATAGCCGAGGGTGATAAACAAAGATGTGAAATCACTCGACGGCATATAACCGGCTCCGCCTACGCCGGCGCGGTGTTGGGCAAAGCCATTCAGATACGGCTTCTTGATGTTGGAGGAGAAATCGGCGAAGGTTTTCAGGTAAACATCGCCAATGGTCCCCAGATTGACATCCAGCTTGCTGTTGTTCATCAGGTTGAAGCGGTTCGGCGCGATATCGCGATAGCGGAACCAGTAGTCGTTGGCGTAAGTGAACTTGGTCGATATATGGATTCGACCATTGTTTGTACCCACGGCTTCCGTCGACGGAACGGCCGGATTGGCCGCCAGGTTGGCGATGTCATCAGCCGCGAGAATACTCGCTGATGGCTCTCTGGCCTGGGCGGGGGAGGTGGAATTGGTGGCCGCCGTGGCCACCGCTGCGGATGCGGCGAGCGCCAACGCTCCCGCAAGCAGCACCTTAGTGGAGTTTGGCATCGTGTGCCTCCTTATAAAAGAACTTTCCAAACCCGCCACCGAATCCACGGTGGACACTTTCCTTACCAGTTCAGAATACCGGGCGCAATTGTACGTCCGGAAATATTTGTCGCAATAGCACGACAGGCTATCAGAGTATTATCGGCTCTTCCAGGTCCGGAAATTAAAGCTATTTCCGTGGCCACAAGTCCCTATAGCCGCCATAATGGTAATGCCTTTGGTTAAGATTGCAAGATGGCGGCACAAAAAATTTCACAAGAAGTTGTGGCTGATTCCGAATAATCTTGATTGATAATGCTATAACTGCTTTATTATATTGAGGTTAGGAAAAACAACAATTCGGCGTTAGGCCTTGAAATCGGCCAGCCGATTGTGTGTTTCGGACACGATTTTGAGGGCTATTCAGAAATCGTCGATCACAGGTGCTTTCCGGCGCAAACCAGTTGTGCGCCTTGAAAAAAATTGGAAAATCCGGATCCGGATCAGGGATATTGCCGCCGCTGCTGGAGAAACTCCGCCAGCGCCACCGCATTATTGTGCCGCTGGTTTTTGGCTCCAAACAGAAGCGTGATGTCCTTCTTTTCGGCCAACCGCAACAGTTCGGTCCAATGTGCCGGCGCCGTCTCCAACTCCATCCGGTAACGTCTTTGAAACTCCGGCCACTTTCCCGGATCGTGACCAAACCATTGGCGCAGTTGGTCGCTCGGGGCGAGGTCTTTCATCCAATAATCGACTTTGGCGTTTTCCCGCCTGATTCCCCGCGGCCAGAGCCGGTCCACCAGTACCCGCACGCCATCCTGCCCGGAATATTTTTCGTAGATTCTTTTGATCCGGATCATCGCCAATCTCCTGTCCGCGGAACGTTTCTCCGAGTTGATATTCCTTGAATCTCTCCCCGCAATTATTATACGTTCACCTGTGCGCCGTTGGCGTGCGGGGAGTACGATAGAAAGGACTGTTTTCGCGGCAACCTGTTCCCGCAAGACTCCCCATCGTAAAATATGCCGCGATGTTCCGGGGACCATGCATCCGCACAGGCGTCCCGGGAGCCACGCCGGCGAAGCGATTTGCGGGTGGACCGCGCCGCGTGGTTATCAAGTCCGCGTGTGACGAAGCCGCGGCCGGCAGGGGTGATGCGATGTTTACCGACAATCCGCAGTTCGAGGATCGGCTGGCGCGTCTGGAGAAATGGAAGGCCGCGGGAGTCGATCCCTTCGGCAATAGAATAGACAACTTGATATCTATAAATGAATCCCGCAACCTCCACCGGCCGGATACGCCGCACGCCGGCGGGCCGTCCGCCAGAGTGGCCGGGCGGATCATGCTGCGGCGCGATATCGGCAAGCTCATTTTCATCACCCTTTCCGACTGGACCGGCCGCATCCAGATCGCTCTGGCCCGCCAGTTCCTGGAAAAAGACTGGAATAAGGCCAAACTGCTCGAAGCCGGCGACATCGCCTGGTTTTCCGGAAAAGTCGGACATACCAATACCGGTGAAGTCACCGTCTGGGCCGACAACTTCGGCTTGTGCGCCAAGTCCCTGCTGCCCCCGCCGGACAAATTTCACGGCCTGGCCGACACGGAGCTTCGCTACCGCCGGCGCTACCTGGACCTGCTGGCCAACGCCGATTCCAGGGACGTGTTCCTGGCGCGCAGCGGCATCGTGCGGTTTATCCGCGAATTTCTGCATGGCCGCGGCTTTGTCGAAGTGGAGACGCCGATGATGCAGGCCGTTCCCGGCGGCGCCGCGGCCCGTCCCTTCCTCACCCGCCACAACGCCCTGGACCTCGACCTTTATCTGCGCGTCAGCCCGGAGTTGTATCTGAAGCGCCTGCTGGTAGGCTCTCTGGAGCGGGTGTTTGAAATCAACCGGAATTTCCGCAACGAGGGCATCGATACCAGCCACAATCCCGAATTCACCATGCTGGAGCTTTACCAGGCGTACAGCGATCTGGCCGGCATGCTGGAACTTACACAAACGCTTGTTTCCGCGCTTGCGGAACAAAGCTGGCGGCGGATTCACCCCGCCGCTGCCAAACCGGAACGCCTCGAGCTTCCCTATGGCGGGCGCGTGATTGATTTCTCCCCGCCATTTGAGCGGCTTGCATATATGGATCTGTTTCGCCGCCATGTCGGCGCGGACCTCGTGGACGTCGCCGCCGTGCGCCGCAGCGCGGACGAGTGCCATATTGAAAACACCGCTGAAAAAGCGCATGAGGTGCTGGTCGATGAATTGTTCGCGCGCTGCGTCGAACCGGTTCTCCACACACTCGACCGGCCCGTTTTTGTGTACGACTATCCCGCCGCTCTGTGTCCGCTTACGCGCCGCAAACCCGGCCGGGAACATCTTGCGGAGCGGTTCGAGCTTTATGTCGCCGGCATGGAACTGGCCAACGCCTATACCGAGTTGAATGATCCATTTATTCAGATGGAAACATTTACCGCCCAGTTGGCCGGCCAGAAACAGGGCGAGTCGATGGCCCGCATGGACCATGACTTTATCATGGCGCTGGGCTATGCCATGCCGCCGGCGGGCGGACTGGGAATCGGCATCGATCGCCTGGCGATGCTGCTGCTCAACCGTACCAGCATTCGCGACGTGGTGCTGTTTCCTCTGTTGAAACCTTACTTCCCGCCGGACGCCGCGCCGGACGCCGGCGGCGAAATACACTCCCGGAATCGACCGGCGGAATAAGAACCTCTCGTTGGAGACAGGTTCCAATCCGAAGCGGCGGGAATCACTCCACCCGCGGAGGGGGAAGCCGGTGCGGGCGGCTTGGGGCCTCGCGCACGTTCCGCGGCTGCGGATATACTGAGGCATTATGCTTGCCAGATTACTCCATATTCTCTTTGGCATGCCTCCGTCGCGACATGGCGGCCGGTTCCATTGGGCCTGGGGGACGCATTTCGCCGGCCTGATCTTTTTCGGTGCAATCATCCTGGCGATTCTAGGTTGGTGGAGCTACCGGTCCCAGACCGCCGCGCCCGGAATCAAGCGAACCATGGCTCTGCTCCGCGGAGGGGTGCTGGCCATCGTAGCAATATTGCTCGCCCGCCCCATGCTGGTGAGGGTGCAGGCGCATCGCACGCCATCCGTGGTTGCCATCTGGCTGGACTCCTCACTTTCCATGAGCTTGCGCGATCCCTATCGAAATCCCGCGATGCGTCAACTGGTTGCGCAACTTTCAACCCGGGAGTTTGCCCGCCGCGGTGGAACATCACTCCGGCCCACACGCCTGGCACTGGCGCGCCGGCAGCTCGTCCTGGCCGCTAAAACCTGGCTCAAAAAAATCTGCCGCCGACAACGCGTGGCCTTGTTCGTCGGCGCTGCGCACGCCCGTTTTCTTGGCTTGGCCGGCAATTCCACCGAGCTGGCCGGTCTGCTGGCTCGTTTATCCCAGTGCCGGCCCGACGGTCCGACTACCGACGTGCCCGCGGTGGTGCGCGAGATTTTCCAGCGATTGCAAAGCCGGCCACTTAGCGCCGTCATCCTGCTTACCGACGGCCGCTCCACCAGCGGCGGATCGGCCGCAAGTGCCATAGCCGCGGCTCGCCGCTGGGCTACACCGATCTTTGCCCTGCCGGTGGGCGAAATCCACGCGCCGTTTAACCTTGCCATTGTGCAGGTCCAGGCGCCGCGCCATGCTTTCATACAGGATCCCGTGGCTGTGCGCGCCGTCGTCCGTGTAACCGGCGCCACCGGCGTGGTGCGCACACGGGCGAGCCTTTATGAGGTGGCCCGCGACGGCAAGGTTATCAAAAAGCTTGCCGTCAAACCGGTGGTCATTTCGCCCGGCCACCGCCAGGCGACCATTCGGCTGATCTTCCATCCCCGCCGTCCGGGTCGCCATCGGTTGTTGATGCGACTTAAGCCGGTTGCCGGCGAATTGACCGAACGGGGGAATCGCGCCGGTCCCATGATCACCGACGCGGTGCAGGCGAAAATTCGGGTGCTGTACGTCGATGGTTATCCGCGCTGGGAATACCGCTATCTGAAAAATGACCTGATGCGCGAGAAAACCACCCGCGTCAGTTGCCTGCTGCTTTCCGCCGACAACCGTTTCGCCCAGGAAGGCAACATTCCTATTAATCACTTTCCCGAAACTCAGAGTCAGCTCAACCGCTACGACGTTCTACTGATCGGCGATGTCAATCCTGATTATTTCTCTCCGGCGCAGGAAAAATTGATACTCCGTTTCGTTGGCCGCTTCGGCGGAGGGTTTGGCATGATTGCCGGTTGGCGTTACGCTCCCATGGCCTACGCCCATACTCCCCTGGCGGCCCTGTTGCCAGTGCTTATAGCCACCCCCGCCAATTCCACACTGCCCCAGCCGTCCATCAGCCCTTTTGAGCTGCATTTAACGGCGGCGGGAAGGAGAAGCCCGTTGTTTGAATTTTTTAACAGCCGCCGGAAAAACCTCTGGCAGGTCGCCCACCTGCCTCCGCTCTACTGGTTTCAAAGCGTCGCCGGCTTGGCGCCCAGCGGGGTAGTTTTGGCCGATCTGCCGGCATACAAAATCAACAGCGGGCCGGCGCCATTGATTGTTTTCGGACGCTATGGGGCCGGCCGCACCATGTTCTCGGCTATATGCGACACCTGGCGCTGGCGCTATTACCACGGCGCGCCACTCTACAAAAGCTATTGGCTCCAGATGGTCCGTCTGCTCGCCCGCCGGCGTGTCTTGCGCAGTTCCCACCGCCTGACGTTGCGCGCGTCCACTTCCCTGGTACAAAGTGGCCAAGCTATCCGGTTATTCCTGAAGATTCGCAATTCCGCCCTGGCCAGGCAATTGCCCGCGCGCATCCGGCTTCAAGCGAGCGGGCCCGGCGGTGGCGCGTCGGTAATCATGGTTCCCACCGATCCAAGCCATCAGCTTTACGAGGGGTCGCTGACACTTGAGCGGTTGGGTCAATATCATATCGGGGCCCAACCGGGAGAATTGGCCGCTCCGCTCAAGCCGCTGCGTGTGCGGGTCGCGCCGCCGAATCTGGAATTCAATAATCCCCGGGTGGACATGGCCGCGCTTTCCCGCCTGGCCCGGGCGACCGGGGGACGAGTGATCCCGCTACCGCAGGCCGCCCGGTTGGCTGGCCTGATTCCCGACCGGAGCGTTCAAACCATCAGCCGCCAGTCGCGGCAAATATGGAATAAGCCTCTTGCCCTGGCGCTGTTGGTGTTCCTGCTGACGGTGGAGTGGATATTGCGCAAACGAGCGGGGTTGATATAGAGCCTATCCGGATAGGTTCTTGACGATTCCAATCCCGGCTTGCGGGATGCCGCCGGGATTCGTCTGAAAAACGGGTTTGAAGTCGGACATTATTTCATCTGTCAGACGCGCTCCGCGACGCATTGGACAGCTGGGCGGAGAAATGCTATAGAGAACGCCCAAGATGGGGGTAACCCCACGGCTTGCGGTGTAACCAGGCGACACAAGAGTGCACCGGTTGGGTGTTACCTTGTAACAACACGGACGCGACGCCGTGTGAAAAATTCAGGAGAAATACATAAATGGATCCGCGCATCATCAGCAGAAAACTGCAACTTCTGCAGGAACTGGCGGTTGACTTCTCTTCACCGGTGGCAGGCTGGCAGGTTCGAACGGCTCAATACCAAAAGACGGATGAATATCGCTACGATGGACCATGGGAGAAAATGCCATTGCCGGCGCGTATTCCCGCGGGCAGGACGGCTTTTTTCAAGACGCAGGTCGCCATTCCGGCCCACGTCGCCATACCGAACGCCTACTTGTGCTTCCGGTTTCAGGACATGGAGGGGCTCTTGAGCATCGACGGCAAGCCTTACGCCGGGATTGACTGGGCGCATACGCGCGTCCCGGTTCCCAAAAAAGGCCGGCTGAATCTTGCGATTGAGTTTATATCCGTGCAATCTTTTTACCGCGCGCCGGAACTGGCCGGCCAGTTCGGCGTGTTTTCCGAGGCGTCCGTGCAGACGGTAAACCGATTGATCGAAGGGTTCTGCTACGACATCCGGTTTGCCTGGGAAACCACTAAAGTGATTACCGATTCGCGACGCAAACCGCTCCTGGATTCCGCCATTGAGGAAGCCCTTCTGGCTGTCGATCTCACGCTGCCGCGCCCGCGGCTGCTGGAAGAGGTGGGCCGCGCCCGCCGGATTTTGCGGCAGAAAATATCCGCCATTGCGCCGGATCCGGAGGCCGGCTCCATTTACGCCGTCGGGCACACGCACATCGATACCGCCTGGCTCTGGCCCCTGCGTGAGACGGTCCGCAAGTGTGGACGCACCTTTTCCACCGCCTGCCGGTTGATGGAACAGTACCCGGATTTCCGCTTCACGTGCAGTCAGCCGCAGCTTTACCAGTACACGCAGCGGTATTTTCCGGACTTATACCGGCAGATTCGCCAGTGGGTTAAGACCGGCCGATGGGAGACCGCCGGCGCCATGTGGGTGGAACCCGATTGCAACGCCACCAGCGGAGAGTCGCTGATCCGCCAAATGTTGTACGGGATACAATTCTTCCGCGCGGAGTTTGGCACACGCCCGCGAATGTGCTGGCTGCCGGACGTGTTCGGGTATCCCTCGTCGCTGCCGGAGATTCTCGCCGGTTGCGGCGTGAAGTATTTCTATACTTACAAACTGCACTGGCAGGTGACCAATCCGTTTCCGCACCATCTCTTCCGCTGGCGCGGGATTGATGGCACCGAAGTGCTTGCGCACGTAGTCAACCATCTGGGGGCTTACAATAATTTTCCCTCGCCGGAAGTCCTCTTCAAGGGATGGGCCATGTACGCCCAGAAGACCGAGCATCCCGAGGTGATTCTGCCGTTCGGTTACGGCGATGGCGGCGGCGGCGTCAACGAGGAAATGATGGAAATGTTCCGGCGGGCCGAGGGCCAGTTCCCCGGTCTGCCGGCGGTGCGCATCGGCACAGCCGAAGGGTTTTTTGACGAGGCGGAAAAAGACCTCGCGCGTTTGCCTCTCTGGGATGGGGAGTTGTACGTCGAGACCCATCGCGGCACCTACACCACTCATTCCGCCATGAAGCGGGCGAATCGCCACAGCGAGCTGCTGCTGCGCCAAGCCGAGATATTGGGTTCGGTGACCCAGCTTACGGGCGGCCGGTTCGACGCCCAAACCTTACACGATGCCTGGGAATGGACGCTCCTGCACCAGTTCCATGACATCCTGCCGGGCAGCAGCATCGGGATGGTTTACACCGAAGCCCTGCCGGTTTACTCCAAAATATTGGAAACCGCGGAGCATAGTGTGGCCGCGAGCCTTCAGACGATCATGCCCGGGGCCGGCAAGCCGCCTGCGGAAATAGGGGTCTTCAATGCGCTTTCCTGGTCGCGAACGGATGTCGTTACCGCGCAAGTGCCCGAACCGCATGGACCGCTGAGTATCGAGGCGCCGGATCAAACCCGTTATCCCGTTCAGGTGATCGCCCGTCAGGACGACCGGGCCACCATTGTTTTCCAGGCCGGCGCGATTCCTTCCTGCGGATATGCGTTGTTCCGCCTCGGAAAAGAGCCGGCTACGGCGGCCAGCGGACCGCTCGAGATCACCGCCAATCGTCTGGAAAATCGGTTCTACCGCATTCAACTGGGCCGAAACGGAGAAATCACGCGGCTCATCGACAAGCGTTACAATCGGGATGTGTTCGTCCGCGGCGCGCTCGGCAATGATCTGCAACTTCTGCAGGACGGCCCGGAACGGGAGGATGCCTGGAATGTTCATGCCACCAATGACAAACGGCGGTATCCGTTTGAAGGCGCCACGTCCGTCAAGGTGGTTGAAACCGGTCCGGTGCGCGGGGTCGTGCGGGTCAAGCGCATCCACCGGAAAAGCACGCTTGAACAGGACATCGTGATCTACGCGGACATGGATCGGATCGACTTCGTAACCCGCGTGGACTGGCAGGAGCGGCAGACGATGCTGAAAGTGGCGTTCCCGCTGGAGATTCGGTGTACCCGCGCCGCCTTCGAGGTCCAGTTCGGGGCGTACGAACGGCCGACCCATCGCAATACCTCGTGGGATCAGCAGAAGTTCGAAGTACCCGCCCAGCGCTGGGCTGATCTCTCGGAAGCCGGTTATGGCGTGAGCCTGCTGAATGATTCCCGTTACGGCTACGATGTGAAGGATAACGTGTTGCGCCTCACGCTCCTGCGGAGCACGACCTGGCCCGACCCCGAGGCGGATCGCGGCCAACATGAATTTACCTATTCCCTGCTGCCGCATCGCGGTGGCTGGACCGATGGTGAAACAGTGCGCCGCGCCTGGGAACTCAACGTTCCCGCCCGCAGCGTGCCGGTCGGCCGCGATGCCGGCGCCCCGCGGTCCCGCAGTTTTCTGTCGTTGGAAGGCGCCCCGGCCGTGCTCGAGACGCTCAAGCCGGCCGAGGATGGGCGGGGGCTTATTTTGAGAATCTACGAACCTCATGGCTCGCGCGGCGAGGTAAGCGTGCACGTCGATGGCGCGCTGAAACAGGTACTGGAGTGCAATCACGTGGAAGAGGATGGCTCGCCGATACCGCTCAGCCCGGGTGGGTTCCGGTTCCCGATCCGGCCTTTCCAGATTCGTTCGTTCCGTCTGCTTTTGTCCAAGGGATAAAATATCCTGCCACAGCGGTTCCGGGGTTTGCCGGCGCCGGCTATTGGCCGGAGGGCAAAAAAAGAGAGACTGGTGTGTTCCAGTGCCCCGCATTTTTTATGCAGGCGCGTTGGATATAACAGGCCGCCTCCAAGACACGTTTTTCGGCGTGCAGTACCCGCGCCAACGCCGCCACATCGAGGTGGCGGAGCACCTCAACGGTGATCGGCCGTTTGGAGTCCCAGAATATGAACGAGCCAAGCGCTTCCTTGGCTTGGGGCGAATTTAATAGTTGGGCGATCGCCTGGGCGTGATATTCATCCGGGCACGGCACAAAATAACATGTGTCATCCAGAACGAAGGGCTTGCCGGCAAGATTACCGACAACCCTGAAATCAAGCGACTTGTGCAGGCCGGAAATCGCAATCTTCCACGGGGCAAAGGAATACTCTCCGATGCCGAAGATGGAAAACGGTGGCTTTCCTTTATAAATTGAGCTGGCTCTGCGGGCTAAATGTGGAGCGTTCCCGTGGAGGTAATTCCATGTCCGCGGCGCTGTCTTCCGAAGGTGGTCAGTGTTTTCTCCAACGGTCCGCTGCGGTACAATCATAAAGCGGTTGGTACTGGTACAGTTATTTCGCGCGATCTGACTTCCTTTCAAGAGAGGAAAGACTGAGGAATCATCAAGTTCCACAATCTCATCGCGCCCATTTCGGTAGTGGTGCTCCCCGATGGGAACAACCTCCATGATCGCCGCGCAATCGTGCTTGATGCCGGATCGCCAAATCGGCGATTTTCCGGTCCAGAGATCGCGCCATTTTTCATAAGACCGGGTATCGGCCAGAAATATCCCGTCGGTCATGCCCCATTGAACCATGGCGTGGGATGTGGTCAGGTCGGGCAAGAAATTGGCAACTGGGAAAGATGGCTTTGCCCCGAATCTCAAATAAAGGAGGCAGGCTTCCACCGCGGCGCCAAAATGATGAGCCGCATCAATATGTATCGCCTCGGCCAGGGCAATGTTCAGTCTTCGGTTCCATGCGAACGTCAATATTTTTCTGGCGACGGAGTTTTTGCACAGCATGGCCAGAGTGGCGTGAGAGCCGTGTAGAGCTTCTACCAGTCGCATCAACATCCACTCCGAGATGTCAAAATTAGACTTTCCCGTTAGTGCGTCCAAGCCGCGAATCCCGCGAAAATTTGTTTTCCCCGGTATGTTATTACTGCCCAATAACCCCAGCCGAGCATTGGTAACCCATGGTGGATTGCCGATGATTAAGGACGGCGCGGGCATCGCGGCAATGGCTTGTCGCCAGGGGAAATCAAAGAAGCTGGCTGTAACGAGTTCAATTCTCGCGGGTGTAGAGATTTCATCGATGCTGCTCCGGGCGGCCGCGACATGGTCGGCATTGATGTCAACTCCCAGAGCTTGTGTAATCGTGGGAAAAGACGCCAAGGCTGCGATAAGAAAGTTGCCCACGCCACAAGTGGGTTCGATGACGGACGCGGGGGTTGTATTGCGTCGGCGCAGAAATTTGCAGACCTGAGCTGCAAACTCCCGAGGTGTTTGATAATCCCCAAATTCCGATCGGGCCGTGGTTGCCACAGCGCCGCCGTAGTTCCTCATTACAACCTCAATATTCCATCCACGTTTCCCGCCTCGCTGATGGCTCGGCCATATTGGAGTCTCCATTGCAGGGCGTTGGAGATCGTCAGGTAACCCTGTGACGGCGGCGAGTGGAGAATCTTCGCGGCCAACTTCTTGGCCTGAATGGAGTCAATGGGAAGGTTTCGGTCGGTCATGAAGGCGATAAGATCTTCTTCATTGCCGCGGCCTTCCACGATTTGCCGGATACCACGAGTGGTCTGAAAATCGCCCGTGCACAGTTTATCTATGTAAATTATATGAAGGAAATTCAGTCGTCCCCTCTTGCTCATCGGGTCGTCTGTCTTCTCGTATACGAATACCAGAAGACCATAGTCCTACAACGCCAGATAGGTTATAATTGGCGTTAAAATATAGACTTACAAGCGGGAAGCATGCCGCTTACATTTTGGATTCTTGTACACCAGGCCAAACCCTTGCAAGCCGCGTCCCCTTGCGT
>JAJYDU010000142.1 GCA_021790475.1 Planctomycetota bacterium
CCATCGAAGCCTCCTTGCGCGGGAGATACCATTCCCGGGCGTTCCGTCGCCCGGTATTACTTATCATCGGATTATCTCACCATCACTCTGCAATAAAGCCTTCAAATTTTAGCCGTGGGAGGTATATATCGGGAAGTTATTTCGGCCCTGTTCCTTAAGGGAAAACTAAAAGACCCTGTCCCTGACAATCGCGGCTCGGATTATTATCCGCACTGCCTCGGAGTATGATCCGCACCGGGTGGTAAGCCGCGTCCGCACCCGCACAAGCGAGAGCCTTTCGCGGCCCGCGAAGTTACAATAATGACGATGTTAGGCAGGGCGATCCGAGCACGATATACCTTGGGCAAAGGCGCCCCGGTTCGTATTCTGGCGGTGCGTGTCGCGGCCGTGATTTCTATTAAGAGGGATGCTTATGGCACAAAAGCCGCATAGTGCGATTCGTGCGACGGAGGAATTCGGCGGGGCAGGCGGGCGGGAGCATCGCCCGGCAGACTCGGAAGCGGCGATGAAAATTCGTGTCATGGCGGAACATTCGCGGGAAGCCGCACGACGGCTCGTCACGCTGAGCGGCGCGCTTCGCAACGCCGCCTTGCTGCATTTTGCGGACGGCCTTTGGGCGCAGAAAGAAGCCATACTTTCAGCCAACGCCGCCGACGTGGATCAGGCCGGGGCCGACGGCCTGGCGGCGCCCCTGCTGGGCCGATTGACGTTGGATGAAAAAAAAATCGAGGCGATGGCCCGTAGCGTGCGGGAAATCGCCGGGCAGACGGATCCGGTCGGGCAAACGATGGCGGCGTATGACCGGCCCAATGGCTTGCGCATTGAAAAGCGGCGCGTGCCGATCGGCGTCATCGCCATCATCTACGAAAGCCGGCCTAACGTAACCAGCGACGCGGCCGCCCTTTGTCTCAAGAGCGCCAACGCCTGCATACTGCGCGGCGGCAAGGAGGCCCTGCGAAGCAACCGGGCGATCGCCGGCGTCGTGCGCGCGGCGCTCCATCAATCGCAACTCGATCCGGACGCGGTGCAACTTGTCGATACGTCGGACCGTTCGGCCGTGGGCGCCCTGGTCCGGGCCGAAGGTTTGGTCGATCTGGTTATTCCGCGCGGCGGCGAATCGCTCATACGAACCGTGGTGGAACAGGCCACAGTTCCGGTCATCAAACATTACAAGGGCGTATGCCACGTGTACATCGACAAAGACGCCGATCCGGATATGGCCATCCGCGTGGCCTACAGCGCGAAGGTGGACGGGTGCGCCGTGTGCAATACGGCCGAGTGTATCCTGGTCCATAAAGACATTGCCCCGAAGGTGCTTCCCCGTCTGGCGGCGCGGTATCGGGAGGCGAAAGTGCAGATGCGCGCCGATGCGCGAAGCCTGGGCCTGTTGCAGGACGCCCAACTGGCGACCGACGCGGACTGGGGGCGGGAGTTTCTGGATTTAATTGTGGCGATCCGGCAGGTCCATTCGCTGGATGAAGCCATCGCCCATATTGCGCGCTACGGCTCGCAACACACGGATGCGATCATCACCAATAATATCCAGAGCGCCAACAAGTTTATTCAACAGGTGGATTCCGCCGGCGTGATGGTCAACGCCTCCACCCGCTGGGCCGACGGATACGAATATGGTTTGGGGGCAGAAATCGGCATCAGCACGGACAAACTACACGCCCGCGGCCCGATGGGAGCGGCGGATTTATGCACGTATAAATTCATCGTCACGGGAAACGGCCATATAAGAGTATGATCGCCGAGCCCTGGTCGAACTACGCCGGTCACTCGGGCGGCAGTTCCCCGGAGTGTCAAACATCATGCGCCGGCGCAAGAGGGGACGCCGCAAATTGCAACCAGCCCGGCCCGGCAGATTCGGCTAAATGAACCGCCGGCGGAGCCGGCTCGACCGCAGCGTCATACCCGAGTGTCGCTCGACCGGGAGATGAATCCCGCGTCGTCGGGTATGGCCAAGCTTGGCAGAACCGGTGGAGAACCCGACCGGCGAGTCTTATACTTGGACCATGATTCTGGTGGACAACCTCGGTGCTTTTCCAGCCCGGAGCCGGCAATGCGTGCTGTGCATCGGGAATTTCGACGGAGTTCACAGAGGCCATGCGCGGATGCTGGGAGAAGGCCGCCGTATAGCCGCCGCCGAAGGCCGGCCGTTTGTCATCATGACTTTCGATCCGCACCCGCTGTCGATTCTTCAGCCCGCCCTATCCCGCCCGCCGCTGATGAGCGTAGAGCAACGCATCAAGCGCTTGGCGGAGTTTTCGCCGGACGTGCTTCTGCTGATAGGAACAAGCCGCGAATTTCTGGCAATGACCGCGGAGGAATTTTTACGCAACATCGTGTGTGAGACTCTGGCCGCCCGCCAACTCGTTGAGGGGGTTAATTTCACCTTTGGCCGCGGCGCCCGCGGAACGGTCCAAACACTTCTTGAATTCGGCGAGGCGCTGGGCTTCAAAACCCTGGTTGTTCCCACCGCCCAAACTACACTCTGCGACCTGGCGCTGGCGGACGTAAGCAGCACGCTGGCACGCTGGCTGGTAAGTCATGGCCGAGTGGCCGATGCCCGGCGCGTGTTGGGTCGCCCGTACACGCTTTGTGGCCGGGTGAAACACGCCGGGGGTCGGGGAAAGATTCTGGGCTTTCCGACGGTGAACCTGGAATTGCGCCAGATCATCCCCGCGCATGGCGTTTATTCCGGCCGGGCTATTTTTGACACACAAAGTTTTCCCGCCGCGATCAGCGTGGGAACCAACCCGACTTTCGGCGGGTGCGAAGCGAGCGTGGAAGCGTTCGTGCTCGATTTCAGCGGCGACTTATACGAGCGGACCATTGAACTGGAATTGCATCGTTGGATTCGCGAGCAGCAGGCTTATTCAGGGCCGGAACCGCTCCGGCGGAGAATCGCCGCCGACGTGCGTCTGGTCCGGGAGTTGGCGGCCACGCATAAGGGATACGGGGATTTATGAATCTCGATAGGCGTCCCTATGATCGGTTCGGTTGTCTTGTCCAAGTCGGTCTGTGTGTTCTCCGTGCCTCTGTGTCGTAAACCCTCGGCTCGGCGTTTTTTTCCGGGCCTACCGCACTTTCCCTCACGATGGGCCGGTCCCTGGCGGCAGTGAAACCATCGACCAGTCCCGTAGCAGAGCCGGTACGGGACTTTCATGTTTTGCCCACAGCCAGGAAGTAATCCATCAATTCGTAACCGGCTTCCACGTGCAGATCGCTCTGGCCGGCGGCCTTTTCGGTATAGGGGCGGGCGATGGATCCGCCGCGGCGCTGCTTGCCCGCCATGGCGAAGGGTACCGGCGCGTCGTCATGTTTGCGCGTGGCGCATTGCGTGGCGTGGTCGGGCATGATCAGAATCCGCCAGTCGTCGCCGAAGGAGCGCAGTTTCGCCAGCAGCGGCCCGACCACGTGCTGATCGATCGCCTCGATGCTGGCGATCTTGGTGGCGAAGTCGCCCTGGTGGCTCGCTTCATCCGGCGCCTCAACGTGGCAGCATACCAAATCGTATTCGTCCAGGGCGTCGCAGGCATAGCGGCCCTGGGCCTGGTAATCCGTGTCGTGGTAACCGGTGATCCCCGGCACGTCGATGTTCCGCCACCCGAGCAGGTTGGCGATGCCCCGCAGCAGATCCACCGCGGTAATCATCGCCCCTTTGCGGCCAAAGCGCTCCTGAAAACTTGGAATCTTCGCGGCCCGCCCCTGACCCCAGAGCCAGATGTCGGTGGCCTCGTTTTCCTCAAACTGCCGTCGCACCACATTTACGTCGTGTTCCCGGAGAACCACGTGCGCGCGCTGCATGAGGTCCACAAGCATTTCCGCGCCGCGCCCCCGAGGCATATACGGCTTGACCAGTTGATCGGGAATATCGTGCGGGGGAGTGGTTTTCACCCGGGAAAAATCGCCGCCATGAATCGTCATCAGGTTCCGGTAGCTCACGCCCGGATGAAATTTCACGGGTGATTGCGCCCCGGGCGGGACCAGCGCCTCTTGCACCGCCGCGAGCAGATGGCGCCCTTCCGTATCTTTGATGTGGCCGGCGGAATGATCCACCATTTTTCCGTCCACAATGGTGACGAAGTTGCAGCGGAAAACCCAATCGGCGGCGTCCAGCGCCAGCCCCAGCGCCGCCGCCTCCAGCGGCGCCCGGCCGGGATGATATTTCGCCGGTTCATAGCCCAGCAGGCATAGCGTGCATACATCGCTGCCGGCGTCGTAACCGGGCGGCGTGGTTCGCACGGTGCCGATGCGTCCGGTCATCGCCGTTTCATCCATGTTCGGCTTGCGGGCCGCTTCCAGCGGCGTTTTGCCGCCGAGTTCTTCGATGGGCGAATCCGCCGCTCCGTCCGGAATTACAATCGCATATTTCATGGGATCATACTCCTCCCGTCGGCCGTCTGTCCGCGTGCGAGCGCGCCCAGGCGGGTCGGGACCGGTTCAAGCCCCGGGATCCATCACGCGGATTCGCGCCGTCCTGCCGCGGACGCACGCGAGCCGGTCAATCTGCGCCACCGCCCGGTCCACGGCCCCGTCGCGGGCCGCGTGGGTCATGACCACCAGCGGCACATAATCGCCGGCGCGCGATTCATGCTGCGCCACTGCGGCCAGACTGATGCCATTGCGTCCCAGCACACCGGTAATCCGGTGCATGACGCCCGGCCGATCCAGCGCGTTCATCCGCAGATACTGGCGGCAGAGGATTTTCCGCGTCGGCAGCAGCGTCGCCTTCCGTCGCCGCGTGAGCAACGGCGAATGGCGGAAGAGCAGTTCGGCGGTTCCCGTCGCCGCATCCACAATGTCGGCGATGACCGCGCCGGCGGTGGGACGTCCGCCGGCGCCGCGGCCATAATAAATCGTCTGCCCGCTGGCGTGTCCATACACGTCAATCGCGTTGAAAGACCCGTTGACATTGGCCAGCAGATGCCGGACCGGCAGAAAGGCCGGATGAACCCGCAGCGATATGCCATTCTGGAATTTTTCCGCGATTGCCAGCAGCTTGCAGGCATAACCCAGCTCCCGTCCATAACGCAGGTCCGTATCCTGCAATGAATCAATGCCCGTCACGTCGATTTTTTCCGCCGGCACATCAATGCCGAACGCCAGCGCCGCGAGCACCGCGAGTTTGTGGGCACTGTCCATCCCGCTTACGTCCATGGCCGGGTCCGCCTCGGCGAAACCAGCCGCCTGCGCGCCCGCCAGCGCCTGGACGTAGGTCTGGTTGCCCGCGTTCATCTGGGTCAGAATGTAATTGCAGGTACCGTTGACGATGCCGATCAGGCGGTCGATATCGTTGGCGATTAAACCGCGCGTCAGGGCCATCACAATGGGAATGGCTCCCCCGCAAGAGGCTTCGAATCCGACGCAAGAACCGGCCCGCGCCGCCGCCTGAAATATTTTCGTTCCGTGCGTCGCCAGCAGATGCTTGTTGGCGGTGACCACGCGTTTTCCCGCCGCCAGCGCCTCGAAAATAAGCGATTGGGCCGGTTCCAATCCACCGATCAACTCCACCACGACGTGGATGGATTCATCCCGCCAGATATCCGCCGGCGCGGCGGTCAACAGACTTTTCGGTATGCCGTCGCGTCGCTTGTGAATATCCCGCACCAGCACGCGGCGCAGTTCCAGCGACTGGCCCGTTCGCCGAAGCAGGTGTTCCTTTTCATTCAGCAGCATTTGTGCCACGGCGGCGCCCACCGTACCGCAGCCCAGAAGTGCCACTCCAGTTTTCATACCCGGCTCCCTGGCGAACAAGCGGCATCAAGATACGGCAAGCCGCCGCAGGTGGCTAGTTGCCCGGGACGATTCCCCCGGCGGAACGCGGTATTTTTTTCGGGAATTCCCGCCTGTGCGTGAACGTACGCGGAGCGAACTGCCTGGAACCGGCAAGATAATGGTTGCCGCCCAGATGGCTCACCGGTCCCGATGGCTATCAGGATACCCAGCCGTCGGTCCATCCTCGCATAGCATCGCTTCATTGAAGCAGTGCTGATCCCACGCCAAATTCGTCACACTTCACAGGGCGCCCGGAATTTTTGGCACACCCTTTCGCACGGCCAATCAAATGAAGGTTTCGTCGCCCGCTTGTGCCACATACGCAGCCTGCCGAATGGCATCCGGGTCGCGGCGAAGCGCCTGAAGCAAATAGCCGCAAAGCATTACGCCCCACGGGCCGGGACCAGTCAGCCCCAGGGATTCCCGCAGCTCTTTCTTATCCAAATGCGACTGGAACTTTGGGTACGCCAGCTTGATCTGATCCAAGATCATGGCCGGAAGTTGATTTTCATCCACCAGGTTAACACTACAGCGCACCCTCGGTTTGGCAATAGCGGCGGAGTCGGGAGCAGGTGGCGGCGAGATTTCGGTCTTGGTGATAGATGCGGATGAAGGATTCG
>JAJYDU010000016.1 GCA_021790475.1 Planctomycetota bacterium
TTAGCGGGGCGCTCCCGACCACCAAGTTCAGCCTTTCGGTAACCAACCCCTGGACAGGTATTTCGGCCAACACGTGGTTACCCGATCCGCAGCATCCGTTCACCACCGTCAACAATCGCAACCGGATCTCAGAGTCCATATTGGGCAGCGACGTGACGGTGAGCAATTCGCAGCCGCCGCCGCTGTCGTGGCTATTCCAACCCGATAACATCGGCGTACCGGGAATTGTGCCCCTGTCGAACCATGTAGGGCAAACCGGCGTGCGGGGGGCGAATATTCTCTACAACGACGGCTCGGTTCACTGGGAAGGCCCGTCCGGCCTGCGTTGCAACTATTTCGACGGCGGATCGCAATTTTTCTGGGAATAACCAATTTCAATAGAGATCGGGACCATCCCCGCCACCTCATCATAGCCGGCATTCAACGTAAGATTGATTCCGATGTGTCGGGATAGCTCTCGGCCTGTTTGTTTGTGCGCACGCATAGGCAGGCGAAGGCGGGAGCGCCGGGGGGTCGGGACGACAAACCGCGGCTGCCCCACGATCCCGGCGTTCCAGGACGCCTTGCCGGCGGATCTTGCCAAAAAATACGGCCGCACCTGGTGTATTCATTTTTGGCAATGGCTTCTGGACGTTCGGATCGAAAATCCTTAAACTTCTTCCTCCGGGCGGCTCACAGGCCTCCTGCCGTGGACCGGCGGGGCGGACCGGGCCGACGTAATTTTGACGGGAACGATAACCATGACCGCAATCAGCGCCAAAGACATCATGACACTACGAGTTCGTACCAGTGCGGGCATGATGGATGCAAAACGGGCGTTGCAGGAGGCGTCCGGCGATATGGAAAAGGCCGCTGAACTGCTTCGCCAATGGGGGGCGGGACGTGCGGATGCCAAAATGTCCAATGAAATGAAGGAGGGGTTGATCGGCGGTAAAATCGGCCATGATGGCAAAGTGGGAGTGCTGGTGCGACTGAGTTCGCAAACCGATTTTGTCGCACGCAATGAAGCGTTTATAAAAATTCTGCATGATCTGGTGGAGCTGGCCTTCGCCAATAAAGTCGACACGCCCGCCGAGCTTAACGTTTTGGCCTGGCCCGACGGTTCCGGCCGTTCGGTGGAAAATGTGGTCAAGGAACTGGCCGGCGGAACGATCAAGGAAAACATGGCCATTACCGGCGTGGCGCGGTTCGAATCGACCGGTGGTCCGGGAGAGGTGGGCCGGTATGTGCACCACAACGACAAAGTCGGCGCGCTGGTGCAGGTGGATGGCGGCGGCGGCGACGTCGTGCGCATACTCGCCAGGGAATTGGCGATGCACATTACCGCCGGCATGCCTTTTGTCCCCATCGCCATCAGCCGGGACAAAGTGGATTCGGCGATTCTGGAGAGGGAAAAACGGATCGCCGCCGAAGGAATTGCCGGTAAACCCCCGCTCCTTGCGGACAAGATCATCGCCGGCAGGCTGGAAAAATTTTTCGCGGATAACGTTCTGCTGGAACAGCCATTCGTGAAAGATGAGAAGAAACGAATCCGGGACATTCTGGCGGATGCGTCCCGGGCCGTCTCGGCCAAACTGGAAATCATCCGCTTCGCCCGGTTCAAAGTTGGCGAAGTCTAAGGGGCTACGCCCCGAAGGCCGGCCCGCCGGGAATGACGTTGGGCTTGGGAGCCGCGCATGGCGCAACCTCGTTATCATCGAATTCTTCTGAAAATCTCGGGCGAAGGTCTGTGCCGGGAGGCAGGTTTTGGCTTGGACATGCCGCAATTGGAGAGCATCGCCGAGCAGATCGCACAAGTCGCCCGCTCCGGCGTGCAGGTGGCGGTGGTAATCGGAGGAGGGAATTTTGTACGGGGGCAGGCGCTGGCGGCCGCCGGCCATGTGCAGAGAGCCACCGCGGACTATATGGGAATGCTTGCGACGGTGATCAACGCCATGGCGCTGCAGGACACCCTGGAGAACCTTGGTCAGCCGACCCGCGTGGCCAGCGCATTGACCGTGCTCCAGGTCTGCGAGCCGTTTATCCGCCGCAAAGTGATACGTCACCTGGAAAAGGGAAGGGTGGCGGTGCTGGCCGCGGGCGTGGGCAATCCGTTTTTTACCACGGATACGTGCGCGGCATTACGCGCCACGGAGCTGCAGGCCCAGGTGCTTTTGAAGGCCACCAAGGTGGATGGCGTATACAGCGGCGATCCCCGGAAAGATCCGGAGGCGCGCTGTTTTGACAAACTTAGTTACAGGCAAGTCATCCGGGACAACCTGCGCGTGATGGATATGACGGCCATCAGTCTGGCGATGGAGAGCAATATTCCGATAGTCGTGTTCAATCTCAAAACGAAAGGAAACATCGCCCGGGTCGCGGCCGGCGAGCCGATCGGCACTCTTATCACCGGCGAGGCGGACGGGTAATATACAGCGATGCGGAACGGAGCGGCCGTCCCGGACATTGACCGACAGGCAAGCCATGGATGTGGATGAAATTATATTTCAAGCCGAAGAGCACCTGGAAAAGGCGCTCGATCACCTGCGCCGCGAATTGCGGGGGCTGCGAACGGGCCGGGCCAGCACGTCCCTGGTGGAATTCATCAAGGTCGATTATTACGGCGCTGCGACCGATCTGCGGGCGCTGGCTTCGCTGAGCACTCCGGACGCGACCTCCATTGTGATCAAACCGTTCGATCCCACCAGCCTCAAGGAAATCGTCAAGGCGATCGAAGTGGCGAATCTCGGCATCAATCCGCAAAACGACGGCCGGCAGATTCGCCTGGTGCTGCCGCCGCTCTCCGGCGAGCGGCGCCAACAGCTGCTGGGGAAAGTAAAGGAGGCGGCGGAGCATTGCCGCGTCGCCATGCGCAACATCCGGCGCGACGCCAATAAACACATCGATCAGGAAGAAAAACAATCCACCCTTCCCGAAGATCAGGCCAAAGCGGCGCAAGAGCAGGTTCAGGAACTGCTCAAGAAGTTCGAGGCGCGAATCGACGAACTGGTCCGCCGCAAGCACAAAGAAATCACCGAGGTGTGATAAACGCGCTTAATTGCGAATTTTTCTTAAGATATATCCGAAGCCTCGCCGATATTCGTAACAGCGGATAATGATTCGGTCCGCGCGATGACAGGAGGGTCGCAAGCATTGTCATAGGCATTCTCTTCGGCGGCAGCCGGGCACCGGCCTGTTCCGGTGCCGCAAGCGGGAGCGGATGTTGGAGGATGCCGCCGCCACGTTCGTAAATTGTGGAAAAAGTTTTTTGGAGAAAGTAACTTGCCTTGGCGAACGGGAAGCGTATACTTTCTAGTGGGAGGCGGGGGGTTAGAAAGCCGACCTTTCCTTGGGAACAAAAGGAGTCCGCCATGGTAAACAGTGATTCCGGTCGTGGTGGCGGAAAAGAGCGCGGGTTTCCACCGTACGGTTCCACCAATCCATCGGAAATTCTAGAATCGCCTCCAGCTCGAAGCGCGACCAATGCCGATGGCGGCGCCGTGACATTCGTTTCTTTCGGAAGCGCGGAAGGACCGTTGCGGCAGGGAATGGAGCGAGTCGTACGACTCAACGAAGAGACCGCTGGCGGCGTGTGCTGCCCGTCTGAGATTTATCTCGGCTGAAAAATCCGCCCCTGACTTCGCCCCACATCATCCGCATCCGCCGAAACCCCATCAGCCCATGTATCTGGTGATATTACATAGGCGCGGCAAGGGAATTCTGTATCGTTCCCAGGCTCATCCGGAAAGACAACTGCTCGAGCTGAAGCGCCAGATCCACGCTCTGAACGAAAACATCTTCGGGAACGGTCAGGGAAACCGCCGCAAAATTCAAAATGCCCCGGATGCCCGCTTTCACAAGCTGGTTGACGGCATCCTGGGCCGATTCCGGCGGCACGGCGACAATCGCCATTCGAATCCGCAGCGTCCCTACCGCCCGGACGATTTCGGACATCGCTTGGATTTCCAGTTCGCCGTAGCGGCGTCCGATTTTTCCCGGATCAGAGTCGAACGCCGCCACCAGGTGAAAGCCTTTCCGGGGAAAACCCTTATAGGTCAGCAGCGCCCGTCCCAGGTTCCCCACTCCCACCAGCAGCGCATGGCAATCCTTGTCGGTGCCGAGAATTTTCTTGAGCCGCGCGATCAATTCCTCCACACGGTATCCGATGCCGGGATGTCCGAACTGGCCGAAATAGGCCAGATCCTTCCGCACCTGGGCGTCGGTATAACCGAGGGCTTCGCCGAGCTGTTTGCTGCTGATGGTATTCCTGTTTAGATGTCGAAAAGCTTCCAACTGGCGCAGGTAAAAGCTCAGCCTATAGACCGCCGGATCCGGTATTTCTTCAACTTTCATGCGGTCCACCCCTGGGGGAACTTCCAGGAACCCATCCCAACCGATGGCACTCTAAAACCACACACGTGTATGGTCAAGAGGTTCGTAACCGTTCACGGGGTTGGAAAATAGCGGTTGTTTTGGCGGATAGATGCTTTCCATAACCCGCCGGCGCGCCGGCGTCAGAGCCGCGAGAAGATGGAACAGGTGAACAGGCGACCGCAACTGGCGTTGTGTTATATGCGACAGCAGTACCTTATGCGCCAGCCTGATTGGCTCTCCTGATCCCCTGCTCCAAAATCCACTGCTCTATGTTTGCCCGGCGGGCAAACATGAGGGCATCGGCTCTAAATTTTTTTCTCGTGAACGGATACCATTGGACAAGGTTCGAAAAGGGGGGCGGGCATCTTGCCCGACAGGAGCAATTGGCGGGAAAGACGCCCGCTCCCCATCTGGCCAACCCCAGGAGGGTCCGATGTATCAGGATTCGGTGTACGCGGTATGGAAGCCGGTGGTTTACACTTCCCCGTCGGGCCTTACGGCGAAAACTTTTACGCCGGCGGCATATTCGTTTAAATCGTAGCGTTGGATCAAGGCGGCCAACTCGGCATGAAAATCCCTGGAAAGGGTCGGTTTGGTACTACAACATCCCGCGGGCAACACGTTGAGCGAATCCGATGGCCGGGCGGACGCCGGGGCGTCCATAGCGGGCGAACAGCAGGCGGTCTGCTTTCCCGCGGCCCCGTAGGCATTAAGGTCCGCGCCGCTATCGATTACTTCCACGTATTGGAAACCCGCCGCGCGCATTTCCCGCTGATATTCTTCGATCAATATGGCGCCGGCAAGGCAGCCGATCCAGGCGGAAACATTTTTCGCCAGTTCTTCCGGCAGCGGCTTCTTCAATGCAATATCGCTCACCGCCACCCGGCCGCCGGGCTTAAGTATTCGGAAGATTTCACGAAACACCGCTTTCTTGTCCGGCGCCAGGTTGAGCACGCAATTGGAAATGACGCAATCCACCGAAGCCGCCGGCAGCGGCAACTTGTCGATGGCGGCCAGATGAAATTGAACGTTTGGAAAGGGGCGTCCGGCCGGTCCGCGGAGGGCGTTGTCGCGGGCGAGCCGGATCATTTCCGGCGTCATATCGATGCCGATGGCCTGGCCGGCTAATCCAACTTTTTGCGCTGCCAGGAATACGTCCAGTCCGCCGCCGCAACCCAGATCCACCACCGTTTCCCCGGGTTTCAAACCGGCCATCGCCGTTGGATTGCCGCAGGAAAGTCCCATGTTCGCCTCGGCGGGAATGGAGGATAGCTCCTCTACCGTGTAGCCAAAGGCCCGGGCAACAGCGGCGACCCCCTCATTCTTTGACGAAAGCCCGCTATTGGCCACAGTTCCATAGCCTCTCTGAACGTTTTGAATAATTTCATTGGCTCGACTCATGGAAACACTCCTTGTTCTAAAATCAGTGGCTGCCGCAGAGAGTCGCTTCGGTTCCACAACATTGTTCGTAGGGCACGACGCCTTTACGCGTCTCGTACCAGCGGCGGGTGCGGTTAACCATCGCCACGGCGGAAAGCATTACCGGCACTTCCACCAGTACACCGACCACGGTGGCCAGTGCGGCGCCCGATGCAAAGCCGAACAGCACAATGGCTGTGGCCACGGCCAACTCAAAAAAGTTGCTCGCGCCGATAAGTGCCGAGGGGCCGGCCACGCAATGGGGCGAGCGTACCAGGCGGTTGAGCAGGTAGGCCAGGCCCGCGTTGAAGTATACCTGGATCAGAATGGGGACCGCGATCAACAGGATCACCAATGGCTGGGCGATGATCTCTTCGCCCTGGAACCCGAACAGCAGAACCAGCATGGCCAGAAGCGCCGCCAGGGCGAGAGGGTGCATGGCCTGGAGCGTCCGCCGCAATTTCAGCTCGCCGTGTTCCTGGTGGAGCAGCCGGTTACGCCATATATTGGCGATGATCAACGGCACGACAATATACAGCGCCACGGATGCCAACAGCGTCAACCACGGCACCGTAATCGAGGATAGTCCCAGCAGCAGACCAACCACGGGCGCGAAAGCGAAGATCATCAGCACGTCGTTAAGCGCGATTTGGGAGAGCGTGAAATGCGGCTCGCCGCGCGCCAGATGACTCCAGACAAAAACCATGGCCGTGCAGGGCGCCGCGGCCAGAATAATCAGTCCCGCGATATAGCTGTGAATCTGGTCCGCCGGCAGCCACGGCCTGAACAACCCGCCGATGAAGAGCCAGGCCAGCAGGGCCATGGAAAATGGCTTGACTCCCCAGTTTTCAAACAGGGTCACCGCCATTCCGCGCCAGTGCCGGCGCACCCCCGCCAGCGCCTTCAGGTCGATTCCGAGCAGCATCGGGATGATCATCAGCCAGATCAGAACCGCCACGGGCAGGTTCACATGGGCGACCTGCATACCGCCGACAGCCTGGAAAACCGGGGGTATGAGGCGCCCCAGGGCGATGCCGGCGATAATGCAAAGGAAGACCCATACGCTCAGATAGCGCTCGAACACGCCCAGCGGCGCGCCGGCGGCCTGCCGGGGGCTCGTTTCGTATTGTACAGACATATAGAACTCCTCGTGTTTTTATAAGGACGGATATCCAAAGCATCTATTCATCGCCGCGGCTCTCGGCCGTACAAGCCTGTTTCATCCCTGTTTCGGGCAACGTTTGCAAAAACGCCCGGATCTCATCGCGTATGCGGCGGTAATGGGCCAGCGCTTCTTCTTCGGTTCTGGCGCCGGCGGCGAGTCGCGGCGGGTCGTCGAAGCCGGCATGAAGCACCGTGGCTTTGCGGCCCAGCCAGGCCGGGCAGGTTTCCTGCGCATGGCCGCACACGGTGATTACGGCGTCAAAGGGCACATCGCGCAATTCAGCGACAGATTTGGAACGCTGCGTGCGGATATCCACGCCGGCCTCGGCCATCACCCGTACCGCCCGCGGGTCCAGGCCGCGGGGTTCGATCCCGGCGGAATAGGGTTCCAGCGCGTGGGTCTTGAGTTTTCGGGCCCAGCCTTCGGCCATCTGGCTGCGGCAGGAATTGCCGGTGCACAGGAAGAGAATTTTTAAGCGGCGGGCCACCTGTGGACTCCTTTCTTTCTACATACGCATAAGCATATATATCATCCGGAAATATTACGATTCGCGGCCGCGGTCCCGCGGCGGGCGGCGGCGCGCGCCGAGGCCGGCGCGGCCGCGCTCCCGGCACTGTCTTAAAACCACGGCGGGATCATCTTGCGTCCGCCAGCCGTCGGCGGCGTCCCGGACCCGCGGGATATTTCGCGCATATTCTTCGGGCCGGCGTTCTTGCCTTCGGCGACTTGTTCCCCCAATCGGACCGCAGAGGAGTTTTGGAACCGAGCCTGGCTCCGGAGCGGCGTGAAAACAATTTTTCAGGCATTGGAGCAGGCTTTCATGAAACCGCCCCCGCGCGGCCCTCAGCCGGTAATGCATCCACAACCCCTCCCGGCGGGCCTGCACCAGCCCGGCCCGCCGCAGGTAAGCCAGGTGACGGGAAATTTTCGGCTGCGACATGTCCAGCACGCGCATAATGTCGCAGACGCATAATTCGCCGTCCAGAAGAAGATGCAAAATGCGCAACCGCGTCCGGTCGGAAAACGCCCGGAACACGCTTGCGGCGGCGGGTAGGGGAGTCGCCATCTTCATACATCCGTAGTATATATGCGCGGGCGGATATAAGTCAAGTCGATGACCTGTCGATCAAAAAATAACCGTTCCCGTATGGATACCAGGAGCGGGGGCATTTTTTCCCGTTTCTCTGTGATATTGAGCAATGGCTCGAACAAACCGGACCGACCGCGGTATGGAAATGAAAACCGGCGACGCCAGCAGGTATCGTTCCTCATTGCGGCGCATACGTCTTTGACGGGCCGGCGGGACCGGTGGTCGGGGCGGGCAGGAAGGCCGCCAGCGGCGTAATATCCGGATTGGGTCTGGCCCCTTCCTCAAGCAGCTGCCCCGCCGCGATACGGGCCAGGGTGCGCCGGATGCGATCGTGGCGCGTCGCAGGCGCGACCAGAAAGGCGCGGTAATGACGCAAGGCGGCGAAAAGAATGCGGTCGCGAAGTATCCCCCAGGGCAGCGGCTGCGCCGCCCGGGCCAGCTGCCGGCCGGCTTGATAATCGGCGTCGCGAACGGTTCGGCTCGTCCGGAGGGTGCGGTCCAGGACGGTGATCGGCCCGGCGGGCCAACGGCGCAAAATTCGCGCGCGCAGCGCCGGCAGCGGTTGAACATAGCGGGCATAAAGATATATATCCATTGCCGCCGCGGGATCGGTTCGTCTCCGCCGCCACCGGGCGGCTAGAAAATCAATCATCTCCCGCGTCTGGTGAACGAGAATCCGCGCCGTGCCCATGGCGGACAGGAGAGGCGGATCCGCCCGCACGCCAAGAGTTTCGTGGATCACCAGCAAACGGACCACACGCCGCGCCGCGGCAAGTTGACCGGCGGAGAGCAGTTCCAGAACGAGCTGGGTGTTGGCGGCCTCGGCGAGCTTGTCGTAGCGATCGCGGTCCGCCGGCGGCATGGTTCGCAGATAGGCCGCATCGTTGCACATCGTCCAGATTGGCGCCACTTGCGCCGGATCTTTCAGATTGGAGTTTTGCAGATACAACGTCAATGCCCGCTGGGCCGGGACGGCGCCGTTCCACCAGCGGAAAGCCAGGGCGAACGCGCGGATGCACAAGAGACGCCGATAGCCGCGATCATGGGTGGCCCGGGCGCGGTTAAGCATTTTCCGGGCCAGGGCGATGCGATCGGCCGGGCTTTGGAAAATGACGGCGGCGGCGGCGGCGCCGAATTCGCGCCGGAACCGCCTCCATGCCCGCAAACGATATACGGGTTGGCAGCCCGGTGGGGCGGTCGCCGGCTTCCCGGGCGAGAGAGAAAGATCGGGCCAGAGTCCGGCGAGTCGCAGTGGCGGCGGAAGCAGTTGCTTATAAGAGTCGGGCATGGCCGCATCGGCTTGCAAAACGCCGGCGCCGCCCGGAAATAACCGCAAACCGATAACAAGCCCGAGTACAGCGCAGCCACGCCGGAGAAAGACCGTTCCTGTTCGGAACCATCCACCCGCGGAAACCCATATATGAGCATTGTTCACGTCCGGGGCTCCATGCCGTAGGAAAAGCAAAGTCCATTATCGAAATCCGCCGCGCGCCGGCAAGTGGAAGGCGGGCATGGCATTTTTTTGGTGTGGTAATATTTCCGGGCAGCAGCCGAATTTCGCTAATGAGGGCTTAAACCGAACGCCGCCGCGCAGTCGCCAGGGAGTAAAAGCGGCTGGGGACAGCCGCGCTCCCAGGGCTGCCCGGAAATAGGCCCCCCCCGTTTTTTTTCGGGAGCGCGCCCTAATATGGCGATAAACGCCACCATGCTTTTCGCCGCCATATCTATATTGCGATGGTTCCCGAAACAATTTTTCCGCACCCGCAGCCGGTCTGTTTATGATAAAGGCGGTTCCCGATAAACTGGCGCGTGTTATAATCGCCAACTATCTGGAACGGCAAAAAAATGGGGTGTACGAAGAATGAGGAGTATTGGGTCGTTTAACCGCCGTGCCGGCTTTACCTGGAGATTCCGATGACACAAACCTCGAACCAGATCAACCCGCAAACCCGAACCCGCTGGCTCAACCGCGAAGTGCTGTTGCTTTCATTCTCCGCCTGTTTTGCCGACTTGGGTTACCAGGCCGTGCTGGCGATTTTCCCGCTTTTTCTGGTCGGGAGCCTGCACGCCCATGTGTGGCTTTTCGCTCTGGCCACCGCCATCAGTTATGGACCTGGGGCCATATTCGGACTTGCCGGCGGAAAGCTGGGGGACCGCTTCGGACACAAACGCATGGCCATCGGCGGCAATCTGCTGATTCCCCTGCTGTCGCTTTCCGGCCTGGCGAGTATTCCCGCGGCGGCGATCGCGCTATTCTCCGGCGGCTGGTGGGCGCGAAATTTCCGTTCCCCGCCGCGGCGCACCATGATGACCCAGGCCGCCAGCGCGGAAAATCGCGCCCGGGCGTTCGGATTTCTCCACGCCCTGGACATCGGCGGCGGTTTTCTGGCCGCCACGGGAACCATGCTTTTGCTATGGTCCGGCATGCCGCTGCGGCATATTTTTCTTATTACCATTATTCCGCTGCTGATTTCCAGTCTGGTTCTGAGTTTTGCCCGCACGGGCGCGGCGCCGCGGACCCAGGCCAACGGCAATTTCTCCAGCGCGCCGGCGCCGGCGGTCATGGATCCGAAACATCGCTCGCTGTATCGCCGGCTTTTGCTCGCGACCGCTCTCTACGGTTTCAGCTCATTTAGTTTCGGTTTTCCGATCCTTACGGTGTATCAGCGCCTGCAAAACCGGCCGCTGGCGGTGCTCGCCTATGTCGTGTTTTTTGGAATTTCCGCCCTGACGGGCCTGCTGATCGGCCGGACGGCCAAACGCAGTGTGCCGGCGCTGGCGCTGGGGGGTTACCTGCTCGGCGGCGTGGCCGCGGCGGGAATGGCGGTGGTATGGGCCGCCCATCTGAATCCCGTGCTGTTTTACCCGGTGGTGGCGCTGATGGGCCTGGCGCTGGGCGTCATTGAAACTCTCGAGCCGACGATCATCTCGCTGATTATGCCCAGGAGTCGCACCGGCGGAGGCATGGGAGCGCTCACCGCCACGCGCAGCGTGGGGCTTTTTGCGGCCAACCTGATCATGGGCCTTTTATATATCGGCAAGACGTGGGCATGGTCTTACGGTTACGCCGCTTTGCTGGCGGTGCTCGCGGCGATTATTCTGCTTTCCGTGCGGCACGTGGAACCGAACGCGGCGGCGTAACGAAATGGATCAACTACCCAATCAAGGCGCCGCCACCGGCAAGCGGGAAATCATCAGCGCCCAGGCCCGTATGGCGCCGCTCCAGCCCGGCGGTCCTCTGCCCTGGGTGCAGCTGCGCAACGCCGCCTTCAGCGCCGCGCTGTTCCGCAAAATGGTCGGACGCATCGATCCCCGCGCCCGCGATGGCGATCTGGTCAAGGTGTACGACCGCGATGGCGCCGTATTCGGTACGGCGTTTTTGAATCGAAAATCGCAAATCGCCCTGCGCATGCTAGGCTTCGGCGAGACGCCGCTTGCTGAAACTTTCCTGGAACAGCGCGTGGCCGAAGCCGCGGCCCTGCGGCGCGATGTGCTGCAACTCGAAAAAGTAACCAACGCCTACCGCCTGATTTACGCCGAGGGCGATGGCCTGCCCGGACTGATCGTCGATGTTTTTGAGCACCTGGCGGTGGTCGGACTTTTCTCGCTGGCCATGTTCCAGCGCGCACCGCAAATTGAAAAAGCCCTTCGGTCGCTGCCGTCCATTGAACGGGTGATTTTCCGCGCCGACGATTCCATCCAGCGGGCGGAAGGATTCCATATCGACCCGAGCCGCACCCTGGCGCGCGATTCGCTCGTGATCACCGAACACGATCTGCGGTTTCAGATTGATCCAACCTGCGGCCATAAGACCGGCTTTTTCTGCGACCAGCGCGAAAACCGCTTCGCTCTGACCGCTTTCACAAGCGGGCGGAACGTGCTGGATTTATGCTGTTACACAGGCGGATTCGGCATCTACGCCCTGGGTAGGGGCAATGCCGCCGCAGTCACCGCCGTCGATCTGGATGAAAAGGCCGTAGCGCTGGCGCGCCGCAATGCGAATCTGAATCGTCTGGCCGCCAATCGCTATGAAACGGTTCATGCCGACGTTTTTCCCTACCTGCGGCAGATGGGGCGGAACAACCGCCATTTTGACGTGGTGATTCTGGATCCGCCCAAGCTTATCGGTCGCCGGGAAGATTTCAGCGAAGGCCGGCAGGCCTATTTCGATTTGAACAAACTGGCGATGGGCGTGGTGCGCCCCGGCGGCCTGCTGTTGACCTGCTCGTGCAGCGGGCTGCTGGACCAGGCCGAATTTCTAAACGTCATTCGCGGCGCGGGGCGCAGCGCCCGGCGCCGGGTGCAGATCATACGGATTTCCGGCGCCGGGCCGGACCATCCCGTCATGAACGATTTTCTGGAAGGCATCTATCTGAAATGCCTCTGGTGCCAGCTGGGATAACGCCGCGGTGGTGCGTGTACGGCAATCATTTCGGGAATACCTTGGGAAACCGTCAACTTACAATGAGGTTGCTATAGTCCAGCCAGCTCATGGTTTTACCGGTGGGGGGCGGCAGGAAGAGGCCGGCCGCCATGAATAATGATGTTCCTTCTACTTGGCGGCCAGTTCTTTGGTCTAATGCTCTCGAGCAGGAACGAATGGCCATGGTCCCGCGGATGATATATCAGGGGTTTATCAAGAAAACCATCCAATGGAATCGCCTTAACATACTTCGGCGCCAACGCGGCAAGACGCCGGGGGTACTGGCCATGGTCCCGTTTATAAATGGCCAGGGCGAGGGCCAGGATCGTGAGGTTGCGCCGCATGATGTACATTTCGTGCACATAGTTCCTCCCATCCGCAGGGTATGGAAGAAATGGAGCAAAGAGGTAAATTAAAACACCTGGCGGGTTGAATATTTTGGAAATTATATTATCATTATATAATTCCAAGCATTGCTTCCCAGACATCATCTGGTTAATAGCCGATAGAGCCGTCTCGCGCTGCCGATAGGTTGGTTTATCAAATGCCGCCTTTAGCTGATCATCTATCGTATTGACACGGCGCATAAGATCCGGAAAATCAATCGGAACCAGGGCGTCAAGAAACATATTCCAGAAAGGACCAACTCCCGGGTCGGCCCAATGAAAGTATTCATAAAAGCACGTGCGCAAGCCTGTCCGTGCGGCGGTCATGAGAAATGCCAGCCTCGAATAGCGCATATATCGCACAAATATTTCCGTTTGCTGTGACAGCATGGGCCGGGAACTAAATTCAGCCAGCAACGCTTTGAGTTGCCCCCGTGATATTGTCTTTGAATTCGCCAACTCCGTTTCATAACGCAGGCAACCTATTTCAATCCATCTTATCCCCCGCACAATCTGGCCCCCCTGGTCAATCAGGGAGGCCAAATGGCGCACGGCGGCAATATCCGCCATGGCGCCACGGATATTGCCCGCGCCAAACCGCATCATCGCTCGGGTCGCCGCAACTTTAGCCAAGGTGAACAAGCCTCCGGATTTTACTGGCGTTGCACAAATTGGGACAACGCAGGGAATGAAGTAACGGGGGAAAGCTCTAGCTTTTTGCAACAGAGCCAGCGGCGCGGCATTCGCGCGAATCCAGGCCGCAACCAGGGGACGATATCCGGCGCGCCATGGCCGATACGACAATAACGAGACGGCCGCGGGCGATTGGAGTTTCCATTGTGCTGCCGTAACGATATGTTTACGAAGCCATTCATAATAGGGTGTATGATTGTGAAGCCATTGGTAATAGGATGTTACGAAATGAGCCTTGGCCGGCGGCGGCGCCATGTGCAGCATCTTGTAAATCTTGCGGCGATCGCGGGCCGAGCCGGTTAATCCCTGCGGCCCTATCGCGTCAATCAGCAGAGGAGCCGCATTGTTTTCAGGTGTAACCCCGGCGCTATCCATACGATTCCATACCGCGGTATAATCCACCGTGCCGTTCAGGCGTAAAGGCCCGGTCAACCGCGTGGTGTCGTACCCAATGGGAATGTTCCGCCAGAGGCGCACCCATATCATGTCCGCCGCCAGCAAAATCAAGATCATGGATAGTGCCATCATAACGCACCGCTCCCATATTTTTCTGGGTATCAGCCGCCTCAACAAGTTCATCAGCTTTTCTCCTCTTGGGCCGTGGTTTTACCGGCCACAATGGTTGGCCATCACCGATGATTCGGATAAGGAAACTCCATCCATTGGCCGTGGTTCTCTTTCTCCAGGATTGCGAGATATTGATCTGGAGTTATCGGCTGACTGGAGATGATTTCGCCACGAAGCGCTGTATGGGCCAGCGGGCGGCGCGGCAACCCCTGGGATGCCAACAGGACAATAATCACCACGGCGGCAGCCGCCCCCGCGGCCACGGTGGCGGCGAAAAACCAATCCGACCATTTCCATGGCGGATCGCGCCGGGTAAGGGCTTGCTCGATCCGTGTGAGCAGACGCGGATCGATTGGCCGCGGCTTGATCGACCGCAGCTCCGCCTCCAGCTTTTCCAAGTCATTGTTCATATAGTATTTCCCGCTGAAGTTTCTTTCGCAGATGGCCCAGTGCATAGCGATAGCGCGCTGCCGCCGTATGGGGATTGATTCCGAGAGTCCGGCCTATATGTTCGAAAGTAAGCCCGCCCCATATCTTGAGCGTCAATACTTCCCGCTGCGGCAACTTCAGCATGGCCACCGCCGCTTCTATTTCCCGGATGCGTTCCAGGCGGTCCGGCGCCGGTTCGAAAATTAACTCCGGCGACCGGGCATGTTCCATATTTCGCCGATCGCGGCGACGTTCCGCCCGCCGTATATCCATCGCCCGCCCTCTTACAAACGCATATAGCGTGGTTGGACTGCCGGCGGATCCATATTTTTTCCAGAAACTCACGAAGCCATCCTGGAGAGCATCCTCCGCATCCGCGGCGCTCGCTACGAACTGGCGGGCATAAACCAGCAATCCCGGGCCGTACCGCCGCACCCATTCCTGCCAGTCGTCCGTGGCGTTGGGCATTCATTCTCCTCACATATCAATCGCCGCCGCAGGGATGATTTGTTTATACCGGTGCTCGATCCCGATGCGGGAAAGCAATCCCCGGTCGACCTTATCGTATCCGTTCAGAGGGGAAAATGTTGAGCCGATGTCCTCATCGGTTGTTGCTTCCGATCCCGACCTGTCCCGATTGCAAATCCCGGATCGATCGGAACTCGAGCGGGATAGCTGTCGGGATTGCCCCCTTGGATTCCCTCCCCGGTCCCCGGCTTGACATTTCAAATAACCATTTTAAAATTATATTTGAAATTTGCGCTACGCGCGAGCAACGCCCATGGCCCGTAAAATTACGCCCTCCGCCGAGCACGACTCCACCCGCGGCCGCCTGCTGCAGGCGGCCGGCGAGGTGTTCGCCGAGCGCGGCCTGCGCGGCGCAACCATTGAGATGATTTGCCGCAAGGCCGGCGCCAACATCGCCGCCGTTAACTATCACTTCGGCGGCAAAGAGAACCTGTACTATGAGACCATCAAATGGGGGCGAAAATGTTGCGCCGGCATGGAAGAACTCCAGGCGGAGGAACTCGCGAAGCTGACGCCCCGGCAGGCGCTTCGTCGCTTCGTGGCTGATTATCTTCGCACGCTCTTATCACCCCGGAATCCCGCCTGGTACTTCCGCCTCATTTCCCGCGAGATGGCCGAACCGACCCCGGCGCTGGATCGCTTCATCCGTGAAGTGATTCATACCCGCCGCCTTTGCCTGGCCGGAGTTATTGAACGGATCGCCGGCGGAAAACTATCTGCACGCCGCCTGGAGTTGATTGGTTCGAGTATCGTGGGCCAATGCCTGTTTTATAACCACTGCCAAACCATTGTCCTGCGGTTACGGGGCAAGTCGGCCTATGAGCAGACCGATGTCGACGAACTGGTCGAACATATTACCGCTTTTTCGCTCGCGGCCATCAAAGGATTCACAACATGAATAAACCAGACACGCCGGGGGATACCGGTCGTGGAACGCCCGCCGCCGCCGGAACCCCGGAGGAACCGGACGCTTCGGCTTCCACCGGACTCCCGGAAAACGCCGGCGGCCGACGCCGGAATATTTTTCTGATCGGCGGTTCTATTCTTCTCCTGCTGGGACTGGCGATTGGGATTCCGTGGTACTTACACGCCCGCCGATACGTATCCACCGATGACGCCTTTGTGCGGGCCCACGTTACATATATCAGTCCGCAGGTGGCGGCCCAGGTTAGAAAAGTGCTGGTGCTCGATAACCAATTCGTAAAAAAGGGAACTCTGCTGTTGACCTTGGATCGCCGCGGTTACCAGGCCACTGTGGATAAGATACAGGCTCTGCTCGCCGCGGCCCGGGCCGCTCACCAGGGCAGCAGATACGCGCTGGCCATGACCCGGCGGACCTCCACCGCCGCCCTGGATGAAGCCCGGGCCCGGGTGGCGATCAGCCAAACCGCCATTGCCTCGGCCCAGGCGGCGCTGGCGCAGATAAAAAGCGATCGGGCGGTGGCACAAGCCCAGGTGGCGGCCGCCGCCGCCAATCTGGCCGGGGCCAAGGCGAACGTGCTTGCCGCCCGGGCCGACGATGTGAAGACCGCGGCCGATTATCATCGTTACGCCTCGTTGCTCAAAACGGGCGACGTGACGCCCAGCCAGGTGGACACATATCGGGCGGCCGCCATCAGCGCCCAGGCACGTCTGGCGGCGGCTCATAAAATCGTTCTAGCGAAAAACGCGGAAGTGGCCGCGGCACAGGCGGGGCTGAACGCGGCCCGGCAAGCAGTTTTCGCCGCCCAGGCGCGACTTCAACAGACTCGGGCCGGACTGGGCGCGGCCCAGGCGAAGCTGGCGGCGGTGAACGTGGTGCCGGAGCAGGTAGGTCAGAAAAAGAGCGGCGTCAGCGGCCGCACGGCAAAAATAGCTGAACTCAAGGCGGAACTGGCGCAAGCGGCGTTGAATCTTTCCTATTGTAATATTTATGCGCCGGTTTCGGGCTATGTCACACGGAAAAGTGTGGAACCGGGGAATTTTGTCACTGTCGGCCAGATTCTTATGAGCATCGTGCGGCCGAATATGTGGGTCAGCGCCAATTTCAAGGAAACCGATCTGACCTATATGAAACCGGGTGATCCGGCGTGGATAACCGTGGATGCTTATCCGGCTTTGACATACAAGGGGTACGTGCAGAGCATTCAGGCCGGTACCGGCGCCGAATTCAGCCTCCTGCCGCCGGAAAACGCCACCGGCAATTATGTGCAAGTCGTGCAGCGGGTTCCGGTTAAGATTCTCTTTAAGGATTTGCCAAAAAATATGCCGTATCTGGCCGCCGGCATGTCAGCGGTTCCCGTGGTGAAGGTACGATGAGCGCGACACTTGCCATACCGGACCGACCGCCGGATCGCCCGGCACGACGGGCCTTCAATCCCTGGATTGTGGCGCCGGTGGTGGCCATGGCGGCGTTCATGGAGGTGCTCGATACCACCATCGCCAATGTGGCGCTGCCTCACATCGCCGGCAACCTCTCGGTTACCATCAACGAAAGCACCTGGGTTCTCACCAGCTACCTGGTGGCCAACGCCATTGTGCTGCCGCTGAATGGTTTCATGAGCGCCGTTTTCGGCCGCAAACCATATTTCATGGGCTGCATGGCGCTGTTCACCATCAGTTCTTTGATGGTGGGGCTGGCGCCAAATTTCACGGCGCTGCTGATCTTCCGCATCCTGCAGGGATTGGGCGGCGGCGGTTTGCAGCCGGGGGCGCAGGCGATCATGCGCGATGTTTTCCCCCTGGAGAAAATCGGAACCGCCATGGCGCTCTATGGCGTGGTGGTGGTGGTTGGACCGGTGGTCGGGCCGTTGCTGGGCGGCTGGATCACCGACAATTACACCTGGCGCTGGTGTTTCCTGATCAACGTGCCGATCGGCGTGATCACCCTGTTTGTGCTTTCCGTTGTGCTGGCGGAACCGGCGCATCAGCGCCGCATCAAGCTGCGGGAAACCGGAATTGATTACATCGGCCTGGGATTGCTTGCCCTGGGCCTGGCGGCGTTGCAGATCATGCTGGACCGCGGGGAAGACGCGGATTGGTTTTCCTCGCCTTTTATCCGCATCTGCGCGGTGGTGGCGGCGCTCGGATTGCTCAGCGCGTTAATCTGGGAATGGTATCAGAAACACCCCATGGTTGATTTTCGGATGCTCAAAGACCGCAATCTGGGTTTGGCGACGTTGGGCATGCTCATTTTCGGCGCTGTGCTGTATTCCACCACCGCACTCTTGCCGCTGATGGTCCAGACCCTGATGGGTTACGACGCCCATGAGGCCGGCATGGTGCTGGCGCCGGGAGGCATAGCGATCTTTTTCCTGATGCCACTGGTGGGATTCCTTGTTCCACGGGTTCCCACGCGCTGGCTTGTTACCTTCGGCGTGCTGGTCAATATCGTGGCGCTGATGATGATGGGATCGCTCTCGCTTCAGGCGGACTTCGCCGCCGTCGTCTGGTGCCGGATCGTACAGGGATTGGGACTGGCTTTTCTGTTTGTGCCGTTTAACACCGCCGCCTTCGGTTATATACGCAAGGAACGGATATCCGACGCTTCCGGCATTCTGAATCTGTTTCGGAACATTGGCGGAAGCATCGGAATTGCGGCGGCGGTCGCTTATGTAAAAAATGAATCACAGATTCAGCAGAATTTTCTGGCCGCGCACGTCAATCCGATGAATCCCGCTTATCATAGCGCCATCGGGACCATCGTCGGCGCTCTGCGCCGCGGCGGCGTTTCGGCGGCGGGCGCCCTGCATGCCGCCCAGGCGGTGCTCTATGGCCTGGTGAAAAACCAGGCGGGCATGCTGGGTTATATCCATGCTTACCACCTTCTGGCCGCGGCTTTCGTGCTGGTGATTCCCATCGCCATGCTGTTGCGGACGCCGCGGTTCAAGACGGCGCCGGCGGGAATAGAATGAAGGGAATCCTTGGAGGGGACGGTCGGTCTCGTATTCTTTGAGGAGTTCAACCATGTGGATCAGAAAAAGTTCGCCGGGGCGCCGCCGCGGGCGGCGGACGCCAAAAGGTCGCGCCTGGCCGTTTCCCGGCCGTTCGGAAGGCACGCACCGGATTCAAGGATTCCGGCGCGGTTTATGGTTGGTCGCCGCCCTGGTTCCGCCGGGTCTGTTCGCCGGTTGCGTGAACCAGCAAAAGGAAGTGGCTCACTACGAGAGGATATTGCATGCGCATCCGGCGACAACCGCCGCGGCGCGACGCGTTCCGCGCGAATGTTCGCTCGCTGATGCGATGCGCCTGGCCAACGACAACAATGAACAACTCGCCATCTCCGGCGAGGACTACCTCCAGGCTCTGATCGCCAGGAATCGCGCGTTTGCCTCGTTCCTGCCCACCATCGGTCTTGGCGTGCAGGATTTTCAGCAACAGGAATTCAACACGACGGGACTTCCGCCTGATTTCTCTCAATTTTTTCAAACGCACTATTTCAATCTGCCGCTGCAAACTCAGCTCAATGTCAACGCCTGGCGCGACGCCGCGGCGATTCAAGCGGCCGGCACAACCGTGCGGCAGCGCCGTGCGCTGCTGCGGGATATGCAGTCCAATCTGCTGCTGGAGGTGGCCCGGACCTATTACGGGGTTCTCAGCGATGAGCGTTCGGTGAAAGTTCTTCGCGCCACGCTCGGCGTGCAGAAGGCCAATGTGGCCAGCATGAAGCGCAAGGAAAAGGCGGGCATCGTCGTTCGTTTGAGCGTGCTGCAATCGCGGGCGGACGAATCCGCAACGCGGGTCCTGCTTACCCATGCCCGCAACAGCGTTCAAAAGGGCCGCGCGGTGCTGGCGTTTCTGATCGGTGCGCCGAATCTCGGCGGCGCCCGCCTGGTGAACCGGTTTGATCCGCCGGCTCATGTTCCCGCACTCAGGCAGCTGGACCATATCTCCCTGCGCCAGCGCCAGGATTTGCGCGCCGCCGATGACGCCGTGGCGACCAGCCGGAACGAAGTGTCCGCGGCGGTGGCGGAATATTTTCCCTCGGTCTCCATCGATCTAAATACTTTTCTTTCCAAGCAGAGTTTTCCCGGCGACAGCTGGTGGAACAGCTTGTTCAGCGTGAATATCCCCATTTTTGAAGGCGGGATGATTTACGACGATATTCGCACGGCTTACTCCCGGCTGCGCCAGGCCATGCTGGCGCGCCAACGCCTGGCGCAGCGGATTCTGGAGCAGGTTCGCATCGCCCGTGACAACTGGATCAGCAGCGTGCAGCTGGTGCGTAATCTGCTTACGGAGATGCGCGCCGCCCGGGCCGCCTTCCAACAGGCGCGCCATTCGTTTCAAGCGGGTCTGGCCACCAGCCTTGATGTGATTACCGCTCAGGATCGCGCCCTGGCGGCGCAATTGGCCTATGAAAAGGCCCGCTACAACGAACGCATCAATATACTGACGCTGATGCGCATGACCGGCCGGCTGACTTACCCGGCGATCGCCCAACTGGCGGCGGCCGGCGGGGCGCACGTGGTCGCCGACAAATAGACCTGGTCTCAAAAATAATTTCCGATGCGGGAATATGTCTCCACATGCAAAAAGCAATCCGGCTCATCACGGGACCATTGGTTATTCGGACAGGCCTTGGCCGCCGGTATTGTGCCGGTGCGTCACAAGCCTGGTCGTACCGCCTGGGTTTCAGCTTCCGCATCAGATGGAACTTTCGAGAACTACTTAAAAAAATTTGCGAATACGAATAAAGTTTTATCCACATTACCGCCGATAACCTATGAAGACTCACGGTATAAGCACAGTGCTTCGACTCTGTTGCCGGCTCCGGAAGCTCGGGGAATATACGTGTTTGTCCACGGCGCCTGTTGGCGCGCCGCCGAGTCCCGACGGCTATCGGGATTCCATTTTGACACGGCGAATTCCGCCGTGGGTCAGTAGGATAAAATCATGTCGCACCCTTTGCGATCATCTGCGGACAAGCCGTGCGCGGATTCAGAAGGCGTCGCGCGGCCCGCGCCCCTTGCCATCGGGATCGAGCGAATCCCTTTGTCCACGGCGCCACGTGGCCCGGACTCCCGCCCGCCCATCCCGACCGGGGTCGAAATTCGATTGGCCCCCGCCGAATGGCCGGCGGCCTGTGCCGTGGCGCCGGGACAGGTGGTGGTGGAGATCGGCTGCGGTCCCGGCCGTCGCGCCATTGCGACCGCGCAACGAGTCGGTCCTCTCGGCAAAGTGCTCGGAATTGACAGTTCGCCCGCGGCCGTCGCCGCGGCCCGGAAAAACGCTCGCGCCGCCGGCTTGAAAAACATTGAATTTTATCTCTGCCGTATGGACAGCATTCCGCTGCCTTCGGCCGGCGCCCACTGGGTCATCGGCGGGGGAATATCCTCTCTGGCCGGCAATCGCCTCGTCGTGTTTCGCGAAATCCTTCGCGCCCTGGCGCCCGGCGGCCGTACCGTGATTCATGATATAGCCGTCCGCCGGCTGCTTCCTCCGGAAATCGCCAACAGCGTTTTAGACCATACCCACGGTTTAGATGGTGTAGTAGAAATATCAAGTTATATGAGACTATTGTCGGATCTCGGTCTGGACGAACTGATGATCTTTGAATATGACCCCGCTGCGAACCTGTATGACTTGTGCGACGGGCAACCGCCCTTCCAAAATAAAAACGACTTTCCGGCCGCCGGCGCGGCCGCTTGGCCAATCCGATCCGCAACCCACGGCGTTTCCCTCTCCCACCATGGCGACCCGCGGCGCTGGTTGGGGGAATATCTTACCGGTGTCCGCATCGAGGCCCGCAAACCCGCCTGACCCGGGCCGGCAGGGGCGCTGTTGATCGCGGCGGGCGAGCCTCTTCTGGCCGGCTTTGCGGCGACAATTCAATATTGCTTGAAGATTATTTTATGTCATTCCAAAGTTGTAATGGCGCTGGTTTACGGTTCGCTCGCCTTAAGTCCGTAAATTGCCGATAATACTGCGGCGGGCTGACCGTTAAATGAATCCATGATCGCCATCGCCCGGAAGCCCCGGTACAACCAATAGAGAGCGGAGACCGGTATCGCTATTTCAGGAAAATTCATCCGATGACGCAGGCGGAACCGGTCAGCACATCCGAAGAAATTTCGCTGGCGCAGCGTACGTCGCGCGGTTTTGCCTGGCTGCTGATGCAAACGCTCGGGTCCAAGGCCTTCAGCGCTGTGGGCCAGATATTCCTGGCCCATCTGCTCGCTCCCCATGATTACGGCCTGGTCGCGCTGGCTTATACCGCCTGCACGATTCCCGGCATGTTGCGTCAGACGGGCGTGCCGCAGGTGCTGGTGCAAAAGCAGTCCCGCTTTCCGCGCTGGGCCAATGCGGGATTTTGGATGGAATTGTACCTGGGTTTGGGGGCCGCCATTCTGATGGTTCTCGCCGCGCCGATCGCCGCGGTTCTGTTCCATACGCGGGACGTTGTCGGCCCCATATTGGTTGTCGCGTCGAGCGCCCTCATCAGCCCGCTGGCCGCGGTACCGGGGGCGGACTTAACCCGTCGCCTTGAATTCCGCTCCCTGGCGCTGGTGGGACTGGCTTACAACATACTGGCCATGGCCATCAGCGTGCTGCTGGCGGCCCTGCATTTCGGCGTGTACAGCTTTGTCATACCACTGCCGGTTTGCTCCGCCCTGCGCGCCGTGGCGTTTTGGCGGCTGGCCAGGCCGCGAATCCGGTGGAACCCCCAATTCCGGCGCTGGTGGGGGTTGGCGGCCGGCAGCGGACCGCTGCTGGGAGCGTCGTTCTGCGCCGTCACTATCTTCACCGCACAGAATCTTTCACTGGGGCTGTTCCATTCCAAGGAGATGATGGGCGACTACTTTTTTGCCTGGAATCTTGCCAGTCAGGTGGTGCAGTTGCTGGCGACAAATCTCTCGGGTGTTCTATTTCCGGCGCTAAGCACGCTCCAGAACGATCCGCAGCGTCAACTCGGGGCCTTTCTACGGGCCGCGCGGGCCATGGCCCTGCTGGCCGTGCCGATTTGTATCCTGGAGATTATCTTCGCCCGCCCCGGCGTGGAACTGATTTATGGCGTCAAGTGGCTGCCGGCCGTTCCCATGGTCCAATATTTCGCCGCGGCCAGTGTCTTCACCCTGCTGGCCGGACTGGCTCAGAACCTGCTTTCGGCCCAGGGGCGTTTTCTGCTCCAATTGCGATGGGCCGCCATAGCGGCCGTTTTGTACATTCCGGTGGGATTCGTGGTGGGAATGAAATACGGGGCGGTGGCGCTGGTGGCGACGACGCTCGTTTACGGCTTCATCAACACGCCGATCGGAATGTTTTTGGCGGTGCGCCGGGGCGGCGGTCGCGCTCGCGACGTCGCCGGCGTGTTGGCGCCGCCCTGTCTGCTGGGATTGGCGGCGGTGATCCCGGCCGTGCTGCTGTTATGGCTGTTGCCGATGAAATTTCGCACGGATCTGGTGGAACTGCTGGTTGCCGTGTTGCTCACGCCACCACTCTACGCACTATTGGTCCGGCGCTTCCGCCGCGCCGATTTTGACGAGTTGGCCGGCCACATTCAGTCCCTTCTGCGGCGGATATTCAGGCGGGAACCGGCGCCGTAGTGCTCCGTCACATCATGAAATTCGGATGGGTAACCGTTCACGGCGGTGTGCGTAAAACGGCCATGGGTTTCCACCCATGGCCGCGGAATATCCGGGCGACGGCGACCTTACCCGCAGCCGCGTGGTGGCAACCCGCCGCCGTGGTCTCGGGTGTGGCAAACCCCTGTGCGTGAACGGTTACTCGGATGGTTGCCGGTCAAATGGCACGCCCACAAATGCAAGGGTCCCATGCCCGCCCTGACATTTTGCGGTGACAGAGCCGTAGTCGCCAATACCGATTGGAGAAAATATTCAGCGACAAAGGCAAACTCAAGTCGGAACCGGCCCGAGCGGTGTGGCGCAAAGATGCCAGAGATCGGGATGATCGGAATCCCGCAGAAGACTTATGCGTACATGCAGACGCGCGCCGCGCAGTTCCACTTGCGTTTTTTGATCACCGGTTTGGATCAGCAGCGCGGCGCCGGAATCAACCCGTTGCACCGTGCCGCGATCTCCGGAAACAGGTCCTTCGAATGTCAGGTAAACGCGGCGATGATCGGGTAAAGCGCGGACGACGGCGGTGAATTCTTTTTTTTCTCCGGCGAACCATTGCAGGGGATCCGTGTCGATCCGCCACGTGGCCAGCCGGGCGCGGCCGGGCAGGTCCAGCAGGAAATCCCAATGCGTTTCTTCGGACTGGCTGTGCCGGAGGATGGCGAAGCGGCGCCCGTCCGGTCCGGGCGCCGGCGGACCTGCGCCGGAGGAATCAACAAGGGAGTCCTGGTAGTCTTGCCAAACCATGAGGGAATGATACCATCAACGTTATCTTGGCGGCTTTGGAGTGCATTATGAGTTTGAAACTTGGGCGTCGCGGGCGTGTGGCGGGGCCGGTCTTGCTTCTGGCCGCCATCGGCATGCTGTTTTTGGCGGGCTGCGAATCGCCGGCCATGCGGTTGCGCAACGAAGGGTTGCGCCTTTACCACCAGGGCCACTATCAGGCGGCTGTGCGGAAATTCGACGATGCGTTGAATTACAATCAGTCCGAGCCGCACGGCAACTATTATGCCGGCGCCGCCGATTACATGCTCGGCCGTTATGAGCAGGCGATTTACCATTACAAACTGGCGTTGCAGACGAATCCGAACTATGGCCAGGCCAAGAGTGCGCTGGCGCAAGCCTACATCAAGGAAGGCAAGCCCAATGAAGCAATGAACACGCTCGAGCGTATTGCCGCCTTGACGGGGCGGGTGGGAGATCGGTTGCGCGTGGCGCGGTTTTATGCACGACTCGGCGATCTGGATGATGCGCGTGTAAATTACATGAAGGCCGCCACGATGGCGCCCAACGATCCGGTCGTGCTGATCGCGGTCGGAAAGTTTTTCGACCGCATCGGGCGCCGGAAGCAGGCGGTGGGGTATTACGAGCAGGCTTATCGTATGGCGCCGCCGACGCCCGGTCTGGTAAAACTTTTGAGCGCTCACGGAGCGACAATTTACGATGCGCTGACCGCGCCGCCGGCCGCGCCGTCAACCGCACCATGAATGACCGGAGACGGCGCGGTATTCCAATCGGTGTCGGGATGGCGATCGGAATTGTCCGGACCGTTCAAGATGATTGAATCCGCAAGCTGCCGATTTATCGAAATACTCGATCTGCGGCGCGATGTGATTTACGCGCAGGCCGGCGCCGCCGGCGCTCCGCCCCAGGTTGAAACTATTCTGCAACATGCGGTTCGGCGGGCTTACCGCACCTACGTGCAGGAGGCGACGCCGGAAAATGATCTGGCCGATCTGGTGGGGCGGTACATCCGGGAACAGACAGGCCCGCCGGTATCGCCGGCGCCCGAACCGATGGCGATGCCGGCCGATATCTGGGCTCGCCTGGTCGCGGCTGTACAGATTGAGGCGGCCCGTCTGGGGGGCGTGGTGGAACAATCCATGCTTGCGTATGATCCGTTGCTGGCGCCGCGAAAAAAAATCATCACGGATGAGGAATCGATCGAGGGGTTGAACCTTTCTCCCTGGACGCGGTTTGTCGTGGCGGCGGCGATTGTGCTCATCATCGGCATTGTGGCCACTATTATGCTCACCACCCGGCGAATGCCGGCGGCGACCACCCGTCCCGCGGCGGCCGGTGTGCACGGCTCCCCGGGCGCCAGTCGTTCCCGATAGCCATCGGGATAAATTGAAATGGCGTAAAATGCATCCACTACGGTTCTACGTGCCCGAGATTTCTCCCGGTCAGTGCGGTTTACCGGAAGATCAGGCGCATCACGCCTTGCATGTCCTGCGAGTAAAGCGGGGGCGGAGCATGATTGTTTTCGATGGACATGGCGCCTCGGCCCCGGGGACGTTCTTGCCGCTCCATGGGAAAGCTTTCTGCCAGCTCAGCGGGCCGATCCGTCACGATCGGCCGCCGCGGGTAGACATCACAATCGCTTGCGCGGTACCCAAGGTGGATCGCGCCGCGACGTTGATCGAGCAGGCCAGTCAGTTAGGCGTGTCGCGGCTGATCTGGTTGAATTGCCAGCATAGTATTGTACGACCGGAGGCGGCGGGGGCAAAAATGAAGCGATGGCGGTCGTTGGCGATTGAATCAGCCAAGCAATGCGGGCGGAATTACGTGCTGCGGATCGATCCCCTCACGGAGTTTTCCGCGGCTCTGGAAGAGTTTCAAAAGGCAAAAAAGGCTATCCTTTGGGCGTATCCTCTCGCTCCTCGGTCGCTTTCGGACTGGGTCATCAAGCAATTATATCCTTTGCTTGTCGAACGCGCCGGTGTGCCATTGGCACTGCTGGCGCTGATTGGCCCGGAGGGAGGATGGAGCCGCCGGGAACAGGATCTGCTGGGAGCCATACCGGAAGCGATGTCGGTACGGTTGACTGATAATATTTTGCGGGTGGAAACGGCGGCGCTGACGTGCGCGGCGATCATTGCCGGGGCGATTGCGGTTGAAACCGGGAACGGACACGATATAACGGCGGTATAGTGGTAATTATCAGCCAAAGGCCACATTGCGGGAGACAAATCGGCGGGGGGATTCGTTGAATTTAGTCAGAGTAACGGAGTTGCCGGAGGGGTTGTAAACCACGTTATTCATAAAAGCCCGCATCAAAAGAATGCCGCGCCCGCCGGGGCAATCCAGTCGACCATCATCGGTGGGATCGGGTAGATTAGCCGGGTTGAAACCCGGACCCTCATCCCCCACGACCACATCCACCCGCCGGGAGGTTACGCGGTACTTGATATGAACGTTCTTATGGCTATCCATCTTGTTGCCATGTTTGACGGCATTGGCGATGGCCTCGTCCAAGGCCAGTTTGAGGGCGAACAGGTCGCGATCTGTATAAGAAAATTTTTCGCATTGACGGAGAATAGCCTCTTCCGCCTCCGGAATACGACTTAAGGTGCTCGGAATTTCCAAGCCGCACCACCGCCCGCTGGCGGGAGGGAGGCCTGCTTGGCCATTCTGCTTGCACTTACCCTGGATTTGCATCTGTTTCATAGGTCGCCCGTTTCAAACCAAAATATACAAGCACACGCCAACTCCATTGGCGATCCGGACGTCCATGCCCATTTATAGGACTCAAACGGCGCCCCGGTCCGTGGTGCCGTAATAACCACGGATGGCCCGCCCGTTAAACAAACGGCGAACGCCCATGGTTTTGCAGGCTCTCTCTGGCTGCCTTAATTGTCGGATAAATGTGGAATAGTTTATTAAGTTTTGTTATCAGAAAAACTTCGTAGATTTGGGGAGCGATGTCGCAGAGCCGCAACTGGCCTTCGCGGCCCTGAATTTTATTGTTCGCCATGATCAGAGTTCCCAGGGCGGCCGAAGAAAGATGATCCACTCCGGCAAATGAAATGATAAGCCGGGGACGAAGCTCGCCTTCGATCAGCGCACCGAGCGCATCGCCGATCTCCGCAATGTTGCCTTCATCTAGAATTTTCCGGCTGGTGAACTCCACCTGCAGGATTTCGCCATCGCGGGTGATTTTCAGGCTTGCGGCATCCTGTTGCATGAATGAATCTCCGAATTCAACCACGGCCAACTCTGGCGGAACCGTGGAGTTGCATCGTGCGAGCCATACAACTTAATCATAGACGTTGACTTTGGACTGTCAATGTTCCCGGGATTATTATGAAGTCCTTTATCGAGATTCGGATGTACACGGCGTGGGGACTGTTACGCCCTGCTGGAACCGGCCCAGCGGAGGTTCTACCCGTCTGCCGACCAGCGCCAAGCCGGACATTTGTGCCGGTGAGCGTCCATCGGGCCGGTGCGACGCGCGGGGTCGCGGCTTTGCGCTGCAGCGGTGTGCTTGTCGCCGCGGCGTGAAACCTGCCGGCGCAATTTAGCCCGGCGAGTCCTCTTGCCGGCGCATTGCCGTCGGCTTAAAGCGATATCGCTTGCTGACGCGCGCGGCTCGGTGACAATTCCGCGAAGCCGGGCCGTTGCGACGGCCCGCATCGCAAAGCGGCGCCAGCGACGCGCCGTGATCATGAAGCGACCTTCTCGGCGTGCCGGAATCGCAGCGTCCATTTACCGGGTCCCATCAACGCCATGGCGATAATTACCACCAGCAGGCTCAACGGGTATTCGCAACCGTTGTTCATGGCGCTAAAGCCGTGCCGGCCGGTTACGATGGTGGCCGCCAGCATGTTGACGGCCAGGGGAATGGCCATGATCCGCAAGCCGGTCCCCGTAAGGAATATCAGTCCGCCGAAAAACTCGGCGCAGCCGCTGAGTATCGCGCTGATCAGCGGATGGGGAATGCCCATCCGACTAAAAGCCTGGGCTGTGCCGTGAATGCCGCCGCCACCGAAAGCTCCGAAAAGTTTCTGCGAACCGTGATAGAGAAAAATGGTCGCAATCATCAGGCGTATCAACAGCAGCGCGATATCCCGCGCGCGAGTGGAGTTGCCGGCGGGCGTAGGCATGATGCTTTTTCCTTATGAAAATGTTACGGCGGTTCCCGTTGTTATTCTCTGCCGGATGCCCCAATACTCCTGCAACTTTCCCAACAGGCCTAAGACGAAATAGGACTCAGGCCGGCCTGTACCAGCGCGCCGCGGATGATCCGGCGGCTCTCGGATGACGCTTCGCACAGCGGGAGCCGAAGTTCACCGCTGTCGCGACCGAGCAACGCCATGGCGGTTTTGATCGGAATGGGACTGGTTTCGATAAACAGCGCCTTGCACAGGGCGAAAAGCCGCAGGTGCAAACTCCGCGCCGTGGAGATATCGCCGGCCAGAGCCGCGTCCACCAGCCCGCGTACCTGATCGGGTACGATGTTCGACGCCACGCTGATGACGCCTCTGGCGCCTACGGCGATCATGGGCAAGGTGAGAGAATCGTCGCCGGAAAGAATATGCAAACCGGCGGCCACGGCCTCGCTGGTCAAGTCGAGATTCCCCGCCGCATCCTTGATGGCCACGATATTCGGGCAATCTTTCGTCAGTCGGCACATCGTCGCGACCGTCATCGTTACATTGGTGCGCCCCGGAATATTGTATAGGACAATGGGAATGTCCACCGCCTGCGCCACCGTCTTGAAATGCCGGTACAGGCCTTCCTGTGTTGGTTTGTTGTAATAGGGATTGACCATCAGCGCGCCGTCCGCTCCCGCCTTCCGGGCGTGGTGCGTCAGAGCCAGCGCCTCATCGGTGCTGTTGGAGCCGGTGCCGGCGATTACCTTCAGACCGGTACCGCGCGCCGCGCCAACCGCAACTTCCACCACTTCGTGGTGTTCCTCGTGCGAAAGCGTCGGGCATTCGCCGGTGGTACCGACCGGCACGATTCCCTGCACGCCGTGACCGGCTTGAAAAGCGATCTGTTTTTCCAAAGTGCGCCGGTCGAATCCCGATGGGGATCGGGCCTGGAAGGGAGTGACCAGCGCGGTAAAAGTTCCCTGAAACATAAACCACTGATTATGACTTGTACAACCTGAAGTCCATAGCCATGTTGTGCCGGATTTCCGCCATTCCGGCCCACGTACCGCTCAGGGTACCGCGCCCAGGGAATGGCTGTGTTGCGCCAGGTATTCCGCCACGCCCGCAGGTGTGGGCTTCATGGCCGGTTTACCCTTGTCCCAGCCCGCCGGACAAACTTCTCCATGCCGCTCAAAGAATTGCAGAGCATCGACCATCCGGATCGTCTCCGCGACATTGCGCCCCAGCGGCAGATCGTTGACGAGTTGGTGCCGCACGATCCCCTGTTTATCAATCAGAAATGTGCCGCGGAGCGCCACCTCTTCGTGATGCAGCACGCCGTAGTCGCGGGCGATGGATTTACTCATATCCGCCACCATGGGAAACTGCAGATCGCCGACGCCGCCGGAATTGATCGGTGTTTTCTTCCAGGCCAGATGGGTAAAATGGGAATCCACGCTCACGGCGACCACTTTGGTTTGCCGCTGTTCGAATTCCTTGTATCGCCGGTCAAAGGCGATGATTTCTGAAGGGCATACAAAGGTGAAATCCAGCGGATAAAAAAACAATACGCCGTAGGAATCTTCCAGAAAGGAACGAAAATGAAACGTTTCATTGATGGAATTATCCGCCATGACGGCCGGGGCGGTGAAATCCGGGGCGAGTTTACCAACAAG
>JAJYDU010000143.1 GCA_021790475.1 Planctomycetota bacterium
TTTTTCGCCGCCCAGGCGGGCAAGGCCATCGGAGCGCCAACGGCTTATGACACGGGCCGTTCCAGCGTGGTCGGGCACGCCTGGGTCGGTTTTCTGCAGACCGCGGGCCGGCGGGGATGGTGGAATTTCAACGTGGGGCGGTATGCGGAATATCAGGGTGTGGTGGGAATGGTGCTCAATCCACAGACGCGACGCCTGGAGCCGGACTCGTTCCTGTCGCTTTCCGCACAGCTCATCGGCACAACGCAGCGGCAGAGGTGGAATGCGGTCGCGCTGACCGACGCGGCGCTGCGGTTGATCGGCATGAAGCAGGCAGGGGAGAGTTTTAACCCGGTCCACCCGCCGGTCGGCGTATACGGCGATCGCCGGCGCCCCCGGACCGACAACATTCAGACACAACTGAAATTTTTACACCGCGCCGTGGATCAGTGCAGCGGTCTGGCGATGGCGTGGTTCGCCGTGGGATACCTGGCGGACAAGGGCAAACTTACACGGGCTGAAAAAAAGGACTGGTCCAATCATCTGCTGCGGTTATGCGGGCAGCTCTATCCTGATTTTACCCTGGCGGTTCTGGCGCCGATGGCTTCGTCCATCCGGAACGTACGGGAACAGAATCTGCTCTGGAACCGGCTTTTCGCCATGTTCGCGACGCGGCAATTCGCTCTGGCGGCGCGGGTACGAATGTTCCAGGGAGCCATGTGGAAGAAGGCGGGCCATGAAAACCGCGCCGGCGCATGCTATCTTTATGTTATCAATCATTACGCCAACGCCGGCCCTTTCGTGATAACCGCCCTGCAAAAAGCGGTGCAAATTCTACGGGATCAGAAACGCAACAATCTTATCCCCCAATTGTATGAGCGCACCTGGGCGAAAATTGTTCCTCCGCCGCGCTGGTCGGCCGTCTTTGTCCATGAAAGCAACTGGTATCAAGTCGGCAGGATGCTCGAAGAGGAACTGCGGGCGATGGGGAAAGGCTCTCTGGCCCGTAAAGTAGCGCGGGAACTCGCCGTCGCCCAGCACCCCCTGACGCAAAACTAGCCTCCTCGCGCCACTCACCCTTTTGATAACTTCTTTCCGCTTTTGAAAATTCCGTCGTTTGCCGGCGGGTGGATAAAGGTCTTATGATTCAGGCCATGGACAAACGCCCGTATAATTCCATTCGCATGCGGCGGCTGCGGCGCGGCGATCTGCTGCGCGACCTGGTCGCCCAAACGACGCTTTCGCCGGCAAACCTGGTGATGCCGCTGTTTGTTCGCCGGGGAGAAAACATCCGGCGACCCATTGTGAGCATGCCGGGACAGTATCAACTTTCTCCCGATCAGGCTCTGGAAGACCTGGCGGAAATGGCCGGCGGCGGTTTAAGAGCGTACATACTCTTCGCCGTTGTAGACGACCGGGACAAGGACGAAACCGGCAGTCACGCCCACGACCCGGACAACGCCGTGTGCACAACCCTTCGGCTGGCCCGCGCCGCGGGCATCAATATGTTGGCGATCACGGACCTGTGCTTTTGCGAGTATACCAGCCACGGGCACTGCGGCGTGTTGGCGGATCCATCGGGCCACCCCCAATCCATCCGCCGCCAAGCAAGAAGCAAAAGCGGACAGGCCGGAAAATTGCGCGCGACGCCTGCCGCACCGTTTCCCGGCGTGGATAACGATTCGACTCTTGAACACCTCGCGCGGCAGGCGGTGCTGCACGCCCGCGCGGGAGCCGACATCATTGCGCCTTCGGGAATGATGGATCACGCCACCGCCGCGGTTCGCCGCGCTCTTGACGCCGCGGGCTATCACGACCGGGCCATCCTGAGTTATGCCGTCAAATACGCCAGCGGTTTTTACGGACCATTCCGTGAGGCGGCCGAATCGCCGCCGCGGTTCGGCGACCGGTGCGATTACCAGATGGATTTCCGCCGTGGCGCCGCCGAAGCGGTGCGCGAAGCCATGCTGGACGTGCAAGAGGGTGCGGATATCGTAATGGTCAAACCCGGCCTGCCCTATCTGGATGTTCTTCGCTGCGTTGTCGATGCGGTTCCCGTCCCTTGCGCGGCCTACCAGGTCAGCGGTGAATACGCGATGTTCAAAGCCGCCGCCAACGCCGGCTGGCTTGACGAAAAGTCTTGTGTGCTGGAGGCGATGCACGCTTTCCGGCGGGCGGGGGCGAGCTTCATCATTACATATTACGCCACACAAATCGCGCGCTGGCTGCGCGATTTGTAGCCCCAGGGCTTGGGAAAACCATATCCGCTCAATGTGGTGTCGATACACTTACCGGCCAGGGGCCGGCAGAAAGTCCTGGTCGCGCATCCGGCGGAACGCCGCGAGCAGCTGTTCGATATGGATGTCGGAATGGGTGGCCATCAGACTCAGGCGAAGCCGCGCCGATCGCGGCGCCACGCTGGGCGGACGGATCGCCGGTATAAAGATTCCGCGCGCGCGCAACCACTCGGCGGCCTGCAGCGCCGCCTGGGCCGAGCCGAGGATCACCGGAATGATGGGGGACTGCGAATCACCACAACGATATCCCAGTGATTCCAGGGTGGACCGCACCAGTTGGGCCATATCCATGACTCGCCGGCGGCGGGCCGGTTCGCGTCGCATAATTCGTAAGGCCGCCAACGCGGCGCTGCTGCATGCGGCCGGCAGAGCCGTGGTATAGATGAACCCGCGCGCGCGGTTAACCAGCGCTTCGATAGCCACAGTCGATCCGCAGACAAAACCGCCCACGGAACCCAGGGCTTTGGAGAGCGTCCCGATACTCAAGGCAATTTCCGCTTCGACCCGCTGCATCGCGGCGACGCCGCGCCCTTCCGGTCCCAGTACGCCGGTAGCGTGGGCTTCGTCAATAATCACCAACGCTTGGCGCCGCCGTCCCAGGGCGCACAAACTGGTCAGGTTCGCCAGATCGCCATCCATGGAGAAGACCGTATCGGTAACCAGAAAATTCCGTCCGGAAGCGGCGGTGGCGGCTGGCAGCGATCGGTACTTCACCACCGCCGCGGGAACGGCCGTCCGGCGGGCGCGCAATACCGCACGGCCGGCGTGCGGCGGGCGCTCCAGAAATACGCCGGCCTTGTTGTAATTCCGGTGGGGAAACACCCGATGCTCGGCGCCGGATAAACGGGCGGCGTCAAGCAGACTCGCGTGGTTAAGCTTATCCGAGATAATCCGGTCCGCGGCGCCGGCGAACGTGGAAAGCACCGCCAGGTTGGCGGTATAGCCGGAAGGAAACAACAGCGCCGCTTCGCTTCCTTTGAATTCAGCCAGCGCCTGCTCCAATTCATGGTGCACGCCCGGGGAGCCGGCCACCAGGCGCGAGGCGCCGGCCCCGACGCCCCACCGGTCCAGGGCGCTGCGGGCCGCGTCGATCACTTCGGCGTCGGCGGCCAGGCCGAGATAGTTATTGGTACAAAACTGGAGATATGTTTTCCCATCGATTTCTAATACGGGCCCCGGCGCGCTTTGCACCACGGGCAGACGCCGCCAGAGATGATCGCGTTTGCGGGCCGCCAGATCCGCGGCCAGTGCGGCCAGCCAATCGTGCGTGGCGCGCGGCGCCGAAAAATCGCGATCTACTTCGGACATGCTGCGCCTCCACTCTCGGTCCGCGGCGCCGGCGGCGGGAATCCCGATCAGGACGCCGGGGCGGTAACCGATGGATCGGGGAGCGGCGGTCCGTCCGTCTGCGCCTCCGGACGGACAGGCAGGCTTTCGCTCTCCGCCGGTTGAATCAATTCCACGTGGGACCGGCCCTGGGTCTCCGGTTCGGCGAACGGCTCGTCCAACTGGGCTTTGAGCAGCCTGCCCGCCTTGAACCGCACGCGGCGCTTGCCGGGAATATGCACGTTGTCCAAAGTCCTGGGGTTCTGCGCCACGCGCGGCGGCCGACGGCGGCACTCGAAAACCCCAAAATCACGGAATTCAAGCCGGTTATCCTTGACCAGTTCGGCGATAATTTCGTCAAGCAGACATTGCGCCACCCGCTTGACCTGGGTGTGGGGAAGGTTAAGCCGATCCGCGATACGATCCACCAATTCTTTTTTTGTTATCGTTGCCATAGTTGCCCCTTTTCCTCTCTTGGACCGTCGCCCACAATGGCGATTCATCAGGCCGGATTACCCGAGGCCGGCGGAACGATCTGCGCCTTGACGGCGCGCGCGGCCACCTCGTTAAGCAAGAGCGGCAGGTTTTCAAACGCCACACCATCAAGGCGAGCCTGCCGTGTTGTGTCGCCGGACGATCGGTACGCAATGGTCACCTCGCCGTGGCTGCGCCAATGACTGTTGTCAATGCGGACAATGTCGTTCCAGGGAATTTTCGGACCTCGCTCCAGCAGCAATCCTGATTCATCGGCGACAATCCGCCGCCGGCGAACCGCCATATACCAGGCAATCGCTCCCAGGAAAATTACCGCCAGCAGCATGACAATGCGGCGTTGATTCTTAATGTCGATGACGGAATGCCAACCGGAAAAGTGCGAACGGTACACCAGTCGATCGAAGGACCGCCGTTTCAGAGGCGAAGCCCGGAACCAGCCCCCCCCCCTCGGCCACGTATTTAACCGCTTGCGATCCGCGGGACTTACATCCCGGGAATGAAGCATCTTCCGAACGAGAGCGTTATCCGCTTTGGGCCAGCCGTACCATCCGTCGTAGGCAAACCATGTCGCTGTCAGTAATGCGAGCAGGGCAAATACGAGCGGGCGGCGGCGTTCCCACTTGCCCAATCGCGCTGTGATGGCCATGAAGACCTCCCAACTTGCGAATATTGGACGCCCGGGCGACTGCGGAATTAAGAGCCTGTCTATTGAGATAGGCTCTTATAATCCCGGCGGGCCGAACTCCTGCGTAAGCACGAACTCCCAGAACCACCACCTAAGCTGCTCGGAAAACCGTCCGCGTCCGACGGGGTGCGTGGGAATTCGCGGAACCAGTTCCGGGTGCGCCAGACCCCATTGAATAAATCGACCGGTCTCCTCGATCATCCGTTGCCGCAACTGCTCGTATGTCTCCGCCGACTCGTAAGCTCTGATCTGCAGTCGTAGCACGAAAGCGCCTTTCACGTGCATGTTTAAGGCGGATTATATAAGACACCCCGTCGGCAAAGCAAATATTTTTCCGTGGTGGACAGGCCGCTCAACCTGCGGGATGCGCCGTGTCATATTTCCGGGCTGATAGAAAAGCGGAAAAGTCCTTCCGGCTGGTCTTGATATGGATCAGCCAGCCCTTTCCGTACGGATCCTGATTTACCAGCGACGGGTCCTTTTTTACATCCTCGTTCACCCGGGACACTTCACCGTCCAGAGGCGCGTAAAGCTCGCTGGTCGCCTTGACCGATTCGATTTCGCCAAAGGTTTTGCCGGCGGCGAGCTTCGCGCCCGGACCGGGCAATTCCACGTACGTAACATCGGTAAGCTCATCCACTGCGAACCTGGTGATTCCGACGAGAATACCGTCGCCTTCGGGCTTGAGCCATTCGTGCGTATCAGTATAAAAACGATCTTCAGGAGACATCATGCGGCTGGTCCCTTCCATGACTTTTCGATATCCCGATCCCGCCCGGGCGGCGCAGCATAAAATCTTCCGCTAATAAATCCCATCCGAACGTCCCCGTGTCAAGCCCGCTGCGGCGTGAATAATTGTTTTGGGCCTGTGACGGATTCCGTCCGGCAGATACATGCGACACGTCCGAGTGGTGATTCGACACCATCCCGCAGATCGCGGCCGCGCCAACTGGACCATCACCACGCCCACGATATTTCCTCAGCGCGGCCGTGCTTACGGAAGTCGAAAACGTTAAGGTTCAGCAGTCCATCCGGCAAAGTAATGTCCTATAATAAATAAACTTGCTTTTTTCTTGACACCGCTTTAGAAGGGGCTTGTCCCGCTCTCCGTTGAAAATGGAGAACGGCACGAATAAGCAACACTCTACGCGGCGACCTTGGCGGCGTCAACCCCGCGTCCCAGCGCCTTGAGTAACACACTCATGGCTGCGTATCCCTTAACACGTCTCAATGTCTTCTCGGCTTCCAGCAGGCCGCTGCCGGCCCGGCGCCACACCTGCTCGGCCGACACCCAACGCTTCACCCGTCCGGTCGTCTGCCGCGCCACCGAGAACAGGCTCTCGATCAGGTTGGTGCTCCGCAGGCTGACGCGCAATACTTCCGGGAGGCCCAGGCGGTGCAGTGTCAGCGTGTCTTCCAAGCCTTCCTCCAGGCTCCCTGCGGCCGACGGATTTATCTGGGAGAGTTCCCTGGCGATGTCCTCCAACTCCTTTTTCGCCGCGGCATAATCCTTCATGTTCCACGCCGCCTTCAGACGCCAG
>JAJYDU010000144.1 GCA_021790475.1 Planctomycetota bacterium
GGGTGCGATTAAAGGAACTGATGCTGCTGGGTCATCAAACCATCGCGCACATGGCTCTGCCGATGTGCCTGGGCAAGGATGCCTCCGGCAATCCCTTGATTGAAGATCTCACCGCCATGCCGCACCTGCTGATCGCCGGTACGACCGGTTCGGGCAAGTCGGTATGTATCAGCGCCATCATCATGACGATACTGCTTACGCAACGCCCGGATCACGTGAAGTTGATCATGATGGATCCCAAGATGGTGGAAATGCAGGACTACAAGCAGATTCCTCATTTAATGACGCCGATCATCGACGACATGGGCAAGGCGGAAAGCGTGCTGGAGTGGGCTACCCAGAAGATGGATGAGCGTTATGAAACGCTCTCCGAGGCGGGCGTGCGGCATATCCGGCAGTTTAACCGCCTCACGCGCCAACAGATTCTGGAGCGCTTTCAGCCCAGTACGCCGGACGAGGAGGCCCGAATCCCCTTCCACATGCCGTATATCATCATCATCATCGACGAACTGGCCGACTTGATGATGACCAGCAAAGAAGTGGAAGGTCATATCGTTCGTATCGCTCAAAAAGCGCGGGCTGTGGGCATTCACCTGATCCTGGCCACCCAGCGGCCCGAAGCGCAGGTAGTTACCGGCCTGATTAAATCCAACATGCCCGGCCGTATATGTTTCCAGGTGCGCTCACGCCTCGATTCGCGCATCATGCTGGACCAGTCCGGCGGCGAGCTTCTGCTGGGCCAGGGCGATCTGCTGATGCTCAAACCGACCGGAGGCACGCTGATTCGCGGCCAGGGTACGTTTGTTGATGATGCGGAAATCAAAAAAGTCTGCGGCTTCCTTAAGGAGATCGCCGAGCCTGAGTTCCACCCCGAACTGCTGCAACTTGGCGCGCCATCTTCGCTCAACGAAGCGGAAAAGGACCCGCTTTTCGATGAGGCCGTAAAAATTATTCTTGAAACACGCCGCGGTTCGGTCAGTTTGCTCCAGCGGCGGTTGACCGTCGGTTATTCCCGCGCCAGCCGGCTGATCGATCAGATGCGGGCGGTGGGTATTGTCGGTGCGTACAAGGGCAGTCAGGCCAGCGAAGTACTCATCACGCCGGAGGAATGGGAATCGCTCAAGGCTTCGCAGACGGAAGCACAGGCCCCTGGCGAAGGGGAAACACCTGTCCCGCGGCAGGAAGAAGCGGCCGAATAGCCGCGTCAGTTCACGTGGTCCGCCGGTTCGCCGCTCGCGCGCTGGCGCATTCTTCGGCGGTGCACGAAGTAGACAACCACGCCGGCCGTTATTGCCACCGCCCCGGCGATATAGAGTACATGTTTAACCGCCGCCAGTTCGCCGAAGAGCCAGTTGATATTGGCGGCAAAATGATAGCCTAGAAAAATCATCGTTGGAATAAACAACATCCCCGCCAGACCATCAATGGCGACAAATTTCCAGTAGGGCATTTTTCCCAGACCGCAGAGAGCGAAAACCGTTGCACGTACAACGGGGAAAAAACGTCCGATAAAAAGTGTAAGGTTGCCATGTTTTTGAAAGTAACGTTCTATTTTCGCCCGCCGTCTGGAGTGCATCACCTTGCGCAGGTGTCGGGAGATTGGATTATTGCCGCGAAGGCCGTTGCGACCTATGAACCACAGGATGCTGTCGCCGCCGATCATCCCGGCCAGTCCAAACAGGACCATGATGGTCGGATCAGGTACGATGGGTTTGGTAGGGGGGGGATGGGTTTGGGTATTAGTTCCGGCCGGCGTACTGGGGGCGGTGATGGTGGCGATCGGGCTTTGTATGGGATTACACAAATATCCGGAAAAGATCAGCGGAACATCCTCCGGAATCGGAACGCCGCAACCCGCCGCGATAAGAATAAGCGACAGCGCCACATAGGTGAAGCGCGTGAGAAAAGCCTGAACAAACGGCAGCATCAGTTCTCGATACGTAGAGCCTGTTGGAGAAAGTGTCGAGAACTCTCTGACTACTTTTCCAAGCGGGATCTCATACAATAAACCATCTTATCGGCACATGGCGCGGGGTTCCATACCGTTATAGGTTCTGTCCATACTTTCGTCCGTATTCATTTCGTGTTCCTACTGAAATTCCACCGCAGACGGAATTTTCGGGAATGAATCCAGCGGGTCGCGCGGTCTTTATAATTGTTCCGCGGCGCCGCGGGATGGTTCAATTTCGGCGGCGTGTTCCAGGATTCTCAACAGCTTTTTTGCCGATCGATCCCAGCCGTAACGCGGCACTCGCTTGAGACCGCGCCGGCGAAGCTGCCGGCGAAACTCCGGATCGCCCGCTAAATCCAGGATCGCATCCCGCATCGCCTCCGGGTCGTCGTGTGGAAAATACAGCACCGCATCGCCGGCCAGCGCGCGCAGCGAACGCATATCGCTGCACGCCACACAGCAACCGCAGGCCATCGCTTCCAGTACCGACAGGCCGAAGCCCTCAAAGCTTGATCCACAGCAGGTCAACAGGGCGCCGCGGTACAACCGTGCCAGTTCTTCGTCCGTCGGCGACTCCACAAACCTGGTCCGCTCCTGCAAACCATCCGCCTGGACTCGCTGATAGATCGCCGTCCGAGGCCATAGGTCCCGGCCGGCGAATACCAGCAACAGCTTCGGCTGCGTCTGCCATACGCTTTTCATTGCCGTCCAGATTCTCTGATAATTCCGCCGGGGAATATCGGAACCCACCAGAAGCACATAACGGCCAGCCGGAATGTTGTGCCGCCGGAGCCGCTCCTCGCCCGCATCCGGATCGGTTTGCGGCGTGAACACAGGGTTGACGCCGTTGTGCACGACGCGGACTCTCTGGCGCGGCAATTGATAGATGCTCATAATGTCATCGCGCGTCTGGGTGGACACGGTGATCGTGTAACTTGATCGTCCGATACCCTGGCGGTAAAGACGACGATTGCGCCGGCCCTCCGGCGTCGCCCGGACGTGCGGATCCAGTTCGCAGGCAAGGTCATGGATGGTATGTACCATCGGCGCCGGGGTATGCCGTGGCAATTCGCCGGAGAAACTGTGAAAAATATCGCAGTGGATCCTGTCAGGTGGGGGACCGTATCCAGTGGCAATCAGAGGACGCCGGTGGGCCGACGGTCGAAATCGTAGGTGATGCCGAATCACCTGCAAATGGAAAGTCGGCGGCAGCGCTTGCACAAACGTGGTATCATAATCAGGATTGTCCAGGGCGCTTTCCGCCAGCACGAGATTAAAACGGTGTTCCAGCTTCCACGCCGCCCACTGCCCCACAATGTTCCGCGCACGCTGCTCTACCCCGCTGATGCGACGGGTTACCAGTGGCCGAGCGTCCAACGAAATAATCACGTTTAGCCCCATCCGTCGCGGAACCCCATTCCATCCCGCCCGTCTGCCTGCATGATCGGTTGGCGATCCGGACTATGGTGAATTTCCCGCAACCCGGACTATGCGAAGTGTCCATCGCACAGCGACTGGAACCGGTCTCCCTGGCAAACGCGGCCACGCCTGTCTATTGAGATAGGTTCTTACACAAAAGGCCCGTGGCGCTAGGGCCGCTGCGCCTGCTGGCGGGCGATCGCGTCTTTTTTGGCCTTGTCATTTTCTTCCAGAACTTCATCCACCAGTCCATACGCTTTGGCCGCATGGGCGTCAAAATATTTGTCGCGCTCCTGGTCTTCGGCTATTTTCTCCCGCGGCTGCCCTGACAACGTCGCCAGGAGATCGGTCAGCGTCTCTTTGGTTTTAAGTATTTCCTCGGCCTGAATGGCGATGTCCGCGGTTTGTCCGTACAGGCCGCCAAACGGCTGATGAATCATCACTTTGGCGTGGGGCAGGGCGTAACGTTTTTTTCTGGTTCCCGCCGCCAGCACAATGGCGCCGCCGCTCATCGCCTGTCCGACGCAGAAGGTCGCTACGTCGCAGGTAAGGAACTTCATGGTGTCATAAATGGCCAGAGTATCGTCCACCGCGCCGCCCGGACTGTTGATATACAGGTTGATGTCCTGATCTTTCCGCAGTGATTGCAGATACAGCAGCCGCATGATGACATTGGTGGCGGTGGCGTGGTCAATTTCCCCCACCAGAAATACCACGCGGTTTTCCAGCAGCATTTCGTCGACAGTCATCTGCCGCCATCGCTGGTACTCCATCGTCAGCCGTGGCCGCTCAGCCCCCGCCTGCGAATCCCCGCCGCCGCGCGGCGCAGCGGATCTTGCGTCCATCTCCATCGCGCCGCAAATAATCTCCGACCTGAGGGGCGGCTGATCCGCCCGGTCGAAATGGCCGGGAATCGGTGAAATCAATTGACCGGAAGAATCGTATAGTGCCATGTTGTCACACTTTCCTCAACCCTGTTGCATTGGTTTTTATTGTATGCGGAAAAGCTCTCATCGGCCAGCCCGTGTCACGAAGCTGACCGCCCGACCGCCACGAAACGCCGCCGCCGCGAGTATCCGTGTATCCCGACAGGATCCTTAGCTGCAGAAATTTTCCTCTTCTACAACGGGCGGAATTTTCTATGTTCCAAACACCTCGCGGATCCGCTGCTTGATCTCTTCCACCGCCTCCGGCGTCCCTGCCGGCCTGCTCCCATCGATGGCCACCGGCGATTGAAGCGGAACCCAGCTTCGGCAGCCCGCATAATCTTCGTGTACGGATAGTTCCCACGGTTGGGGTAACCGCCAGGCGCGCAACACCAGCACATAAAGTGGATAATCCGGCCGGTAGCTGAACCGTTTATCAATCAACGGTTTGTCCCACAAATGGATGTCCGCAAGCTGGTCCAAGGCCCGGCGGCTCGGAACGCGGCCAATCCAGTGCACCCTGGCCCAGCCCGCGATGCTTAGAACTTTTGGTTCCTGGCTGCACGGTTGGATGAATTGACGCCAGGCTGGTTTGACCAGGTTCGGATTCTGATGCGCAAATGTCGGATAAAGCAGGAATTGGGAATGTTCCAGTTCAAATTCACCGGCGGCTTCGTAAATTCCACCTTTGCGCAGCAGGATCGACTGGGCGCCGCTCAGCAGCGCGTCGCATACAAGGGACCATTCTTTGAGCGCTATATCCAGTGTTTTCCGCATGGCCAGAGTAATAAATATCCGCAGAAGAACATCGAGTAAACGCTTCTCTGGTTATGGTTTTCATCGATAGCGGGCGAAGGGACTCGAACCCTCAACGGCCAACTTGGAAGGCTGGCGCTCTACCATTGAGCTACGCCCGCGTTGCCCCCGGCGGATTCCGGGGTTTCGGCCTCGAATATCGGCCAGTCGGCGTTGTCCCAGCCGACGCGCGAACCAACCGGAAATTCCGAAACATTTTGATCCGCGGGCAGTTGCACCGTCACTTCGTAGCCAACCTGTACCACCAGTTGATTCTTCTGCGAATTCCGGGCCAGCACCAGTCCCTGCATTCGCCGCGGTCGATCGAAGAGCGGTTCGACATAGTTGCCGCCATCGCTGATAGACTCGGTCTTGCGGGCCAAGACATGAATGGCGCCGAATACTTTCGCGCCCGGACCGGGAGCCGCGACGCCGGAAAATTTGAACGTGTTGCGGTAATTGGTTCCGGGTATCCGGAGAGTAATTAGATCGTTCTTGGCACTTTCAACAAAATATTTCATCGACGGAATCTCCGGCGAACCACCGCGCTCAGCGCGACATTTTTCCTGGGTAGCGGCGGTTCAAGCGGCGATACGCGCCACCTGCCGTCTTAGCGGCGACATTTATGCCGCCGGTTCCGGACATAATTCCCTGCCTGCCGGCGGGCGGGCCGAAAAATTGTCGCACCTGCCGTAATTATACGACCCGGTGAGAGTGAGGCAAGGCTGTTGCCACGCCGTTCTGTCGCGGATAAAGGGGCTTGGGAGTGCCGGCGGCCCGCGCCGCCGGGTTCGCCTTGCGACAAACCCGTCGTATTACGAGATTGGCGACGGGACGCGATTTATCATAAATGTACGAAGACATGAAGATATTTTTAGCCACGGAATCGCCGGGGGTTTTTAGCCGCGGGCCTTGGCCCGCGCGTTTGAACCCGCCAATACGCGGTTTAGCGGCGGGCCCCGGCCCGCGCGTTTGGAACCGCCAAAACGCGGTTTAGCGGCGGGCCCTTGGCCCGCGCGTTTGAAACCGCCAAAACACGGTTTAGCGGCGGGCCCTTGGCCCGCGCGTTTGGAACCGCCAAAACGCGGTTTAGCGGCGGGCCCTTAGCCCGCGTGTTTGGAACCCCCAATACGCGGGTTAGCCGCGGGACCTGTCCCGCGTGTTTGGAACCGCAAAAACACGGTTTAGCGGCGGGCCCTGTCCCGCGTGTTTGGAACCCC
>JAJYDU010000145.1 GCA_021790475.1 Planctomycetota bacterium
GTGGAAGACAGGTACCGAGGAAGCCGGATGCAGGAAACCTGCCCGTCCGGTTTGATGAGGGGGGACTCAACTTACGCCACCACGGCTCGTCCGCGGCCAAGAGGTTGAGTCCTCTACTCTACCGGTTATATCTTATGGCGTTTGGAGGGAGATCGGATCCGTTTGCCGGACAGGCCAAAAGCGCAAATTCCGCTCAGGGTGGTCGACGGGCCATAAAATGGATGCTCGCGATTCCCGCCTGCGCACAGTCGCTGAGAATCGGCGCAACGAACTTGTAGAGGATGGAGCGGTCGGCGCGGATCACGATTTTCAAGTTGGGATGTTTCGCTTTGTAAGCCCGCAGCACGCCGGCCAGAACGGGATAAGTCAACGGCTCGCCCCAGATCACAATTCGGGGCCGGGGCTGGACGCCCGGAATTTTTCCCGGTCGCGGCACGACGTTGATGATCAACTCGCCGCTTTTGTCGCCGATCGCCCCGCCGTTTTTAGCTACGGGAATTTTTACGCCTTTCACGGCGGCCTTTCGGGCGAAGTGACCCACCAGAAGAAAAAAAATGATCAGACACATGACCACATCGATCAGCGGCGTAATGTTGACGTGTTCGCTTTCCATGGGGGAAAGGCCGCGGAGTTTCATGGTTCAACCGGCTCCTTATGGCGATTTTCAACCCGCTCCGCCGGAATATTGGCTTCGCCGGCGGCGGCCGGGGGACGTTCGGACGGTCGAAGACTTTCCAGAAGCTCATCGGCGCTTAGCGACGCGCGGGTGACAATTTTGTCCAGGCGGGTGCGGAAAAAGCCAAAAGCGATCAGCGAGGGGATAGCGACGGCCAGGCCGCCGAAGGTATGCCAGAGGGCGGTGGCGATGCCGGCGGATAGATCGGTAACCCGGGCCTGGCCGCCGGCATGATGCAGCGCGTAGAAGGCCATAATCATGCCCAGCACCGTGCCGAGCAGGCCGATCAGCGGGCCGATGTTGCCGATGACGTTAAGCATTTCAATGCGGCGGAAAAGGTTGGAAGCCTGTTCGGTGGCTGAGTTTTCCAGTCCTTCGCGCATGGCCGCATAGCCAAGGTGGGCGCGCCGAACGCCGGCGTACAGGGCCTTGCTTACGAACGACGCATCGGTGGCGGTGAAATCCATCAGTTCCCGGAATTGGCGAGCCTCGATAAGGCCTTGGAGACGCCGGGTGGTTTCCACCGGCGCAATTTTCGCCGCGCGCAGGTGGATGGCGGCGTCGATGATCAGCGCCACGCTGGCCAGCGAAGCGCCCGCCAGCATCACGATCACCACGATGTCCAGCGCCATAAGGATGGGATTGGGGTAGTACGCGATTCCCCCGGCAGCGGCGGCGCTGCCGGCCATTGCCGCAGGCCCCGGGACCAACACCGCCAACACAAAAGCGCCGGCCCATAACATGAAACCGCGCCAGGATCGGAACCGGGATGGAGAACTTGGCATGGCTTCTCCTGGACTCAAAACGATCAGCCACACGGCTTTCCGCAGGCGCGGGTGAGCATAAGATCAACCCGCCGGGAGAGCAACTCGCCTACCCGCCCGGGCGCTTGCTGGCGAAGTTAGACCTCGCCTCCTATAATAGCGCTCTGTTGCAGGTTAACCCCAGGCGTTGTAACGCCGGGGGGATTCTTTATAAGGAGAACAATTCCGTGGCCAAGATGAAAGCGGCTCTTCAGATGTACACGCTGGGTTCCATGTCGGAGAAAGATTTTCTGGGAACATGCCGGAAGGTGGCTCAAATAGGCTACCATGGCATCGAACTTCTCGATATGCGGTCCGCCCTCCCCGCCGATGAACTTCGCGCCAAGACGGCGGAGATGGGCCTGACCCTTGTGGGCGCACACGTTGGATTTGAAAATCTCGAATCAAACCTCCCGGCGGTTCTGGATTATTACACGCGGGCGGGGCTGTCCAGCATTACCTGCCCGTCGATGCCGAAAAATCGGCGCCAGTCGGGCGCCGACTGGGCCGCCGCGGCGCGCAAGCTCTCCGATATCGGCGCCGCGTGCCGGCAGCGCGGAGTGACACTGGCTTACCATAATCATGATTTTGAATTCCAGAAATTCGATGGCAAATCCGGTTTTGATATTCTGCTGGCCAACTCCGACGCGCAAAATCTCAAGCTGGAACTCGATACCTTCTGGGTTAAGGCCGGCGGTGAGGACCCGGTGGCTTACCTTAATCGGCACGCGGCGCGGGTCGCGCTGCTGCACGCCAAAGATATGGCGGCCGGATCGCCGCGACGCTTTGCACCGGTGGGCAGCGGCATTTTAGACTGGAAAGCCCTCGCCGCCGCCGCCGAAAAGGCCAATCTGCACTGGTGGATTGTCGAACAGGATAACTGTTACGAAACGCCGCCGCTTGAAGCCGTGCGTATCAGCTTGGAAAACCTTAAGAAAATGGCGCTCGTATAAAGCAACGGCTTTGCCGGGGAAAGGCGACGCGGCGCGATCAGGAGACTGCCCATGACTCAGAGCGGCGGACCTTCACCGGTGGTAGTGTATCAGAATGCGCCGAAAGCGGGCCGCTGGTTCCTGCGCGGGCTGCTGTACCTGATTCTTTTGGCGTCGATAGTTCTGAATTTTGTGTTGATTCTCGCGCTGGGTGGACTGTGCGCTCTGAACTCCACGCTGATGTACACCGGCCATGTCCGCGAAATCGTGCTTCGCCGCGGCACGCAGGACAAGGTGGCGGTGATTCCCATTTCCGGCCTTGTTGACGGCGCCATGGTGGAGCAGGTGCGCGCCGACGTGCAAGCCATTGAGCACGATCCGAATATCAAGGCGGTGGTACTGCGGGTGGATTCTCCAGGTGGCGGCGTAACCGACGCCGACGAGTGTTATCATGAGCTTTTGAAGCTGCGACTTCTGAACAAACCCATCGTGGTAAGCATGGGTTCGCTCGCGGCCAGCGGAGCATATTACATCTCCATGGCTGCTCAGGAGATATACGCCGAACCGACCACCATCACGGGAAGCATCGGCGTGATGATGCCGGGCTTCCAATTAACGGGTCTGATGAAAAAAATCGGGGTGCAGCCGGAATTCATCACCAGCAAGCCGGCGGTGTGGAAAGAGGCTGGTTCGCCCTTTTCCCAGTTTACACCCCAGGTCAAGGCGTATATCCAGCACCTGCTGGATATCGACCATCGGCGTTTTGAAAGTATTGTGCAAAAGGGACGAGGCTCGCGTCTGGTCGAGCCGGTGGCGCAAATCGCCAACGGCAAAATATGGGCCGCCCAGGCGGCTCTCAAAAAGGGACTCGTGGACCACATCGGTTATCTTTCGGCCGCGTATCACTGGGTGGCCAAGAAGGCCAACATTTATAATCCGACCATCGTGGAACTCAAACCTCCCCAGAGTATCTTCAACCTGATCAAGGCGCAAGGATCGCTGCAATCGCCGGCGCTGGAAGTCTCGCCGAAGACGCTCTTTAATCTGGCCCGCCCGCGTTTTGAATATTTGTGTATGCCGTAATGCGGCGCCGGCGCGCCGGTCGCCGCCTGGTCCGCCGTTACAGGCGCCCCTCGCCTCCAAACATGGCAATGGCGGGAAAAGCCAGGCCGGCATCCGCCGTGCAGGTGGGAAAAAATGTATCTTAACCGGGCGCTACGATCCGAGGCGCCGCCAGTGCCTGATGCCGCGGCTCCGCCGGGACCAGGCGCCGACCTTTATGGCAATCGGGATTCGCCCCCATCGCCGCCGCCCCGCCGGAAGCGTCGCCGGCCCGGTCGGATCGGCGGGGCGGGTCTTCGCCAGAGCCTTTATTACATCATTTTCGCCTGGTTTTTCGGTGCCTTCTGGATGTTTTCCACCACGGGCGCCACCGCCACCCTTCTGGCGCAATACCTGGGCGCCAACGACCTGATTTTCGGTTATCTGGCCGCAGCCGGTTACCTCGGCGCCATTTTCCAGCTTGCCGGCTCGCTCTACACCCGGCGAACCGGCAAGGTGAAGAACATATTCCTCTGGAGCCTGACCGCCCAGCGCGTGCTTTATTTGCCGCTGGCCCTGCTGCCCTGGCTGTTTCCCGCCGCCGATCGGGCGGGCGCTCTAACCATGGTGATCCTGTTGTTTATCGCCTCGGCCGCGGGCAATATCGGCAGCCCCGCCTGGACGCAGTGGATGGCCCAACTGGTCCCGGCCCGCGTGCGTGGCAAATATTTTTCGCGGCGCAACCGCGTGGGAATCATGGTCTCGGCGGTTACCGCTATTATGGTCGGTGTGCTGCTGGATGCCGCGCATCGCGGCGGCCTGGATCGGCTGCTGGGTCCTGTAAGTCGCTGGGCGGGAATGCCGCCGCTTATTTTCACCATCAGCGCCCTGTTTTTATTGGCGACTCTCAGCGGCGTAACCGACATCCAGAGTTATCACCGGGTCGCGGAACCGCCGCTGGCGCCGCACCCTCAATCCGAGGGTGTCTGGCGGCATCTGCTTTCGCCGCTGCGCGATCGGCCGTTTCTGCTCTATGTGCTCTATTCGATGTTGTTTACTTTCGCCATCGCCTTCGCCGGCACATTCAGTTGGGTGATGATGCTCAGCCTGGTGCGCCATGGCGGGGGGGAGCATTCCTGGTTTGCCGCCAATCCGAATCTGGCCGTGTGTCTGATGCTGATGCTTACCACCAACATCGGGCAGATTCTTGGCTATCCGTTCTGGGGCCGGCTGATTGATCGCCTCGGCTGCAAGCCGGTGATTATGATCTCTTCGACTCTGCACAGCCTGACGCTGCTGGTATGGATATTCATCAGTGTGCATACATTTAACATGGGTTTCGCCGGCGCGTTTTTCGGAGGTGCCGCATGGAGCGCCATCGAAATCGCCAATTTCAATCTCGTTCTGGCATTTACCCGCCGTGGCGGCCCGGCCTACCAGGCGGTACTGGCCATTCTGGCCAACGTCGCCGGCCTGCTGGCGGGGCTGGGCGCAGGAGTATTCGCCATGTGGATGCGGCAGCATCATCCGATCCTGCACGTGCTGGGGTGGAACCTGACGCGCTACAACGTTCTTTTCGCCCTGACGCTGGGGATAAAATGCGTGGCGGATTACGCCATCCTCCCGTTCATCCATGATCCCGACGCCAAACCGGTTCGCTATGCCATCCGCTACATCATGGGCAATATGTTTGACATGCTCAACTCGCAGGTGCTCGGCCCGGTGCGCAACGTAGTCGGCAACGAAGGTTTTCGTCCCTGGCGGAGGTGGAAGTGAGCGGCCGCCCCTCTGCAGTTTGAATGTAATGCTCCCCCAAAACTGGGCGCGTCCTCAAGGTGGAATTTGCCCTCGGAAAAGGAGTAAATACTATGGCAGTGCAACGGCGTCGATTTGCGGCGCAATTCAAGGCAAGGTGGCGCTGGAGGCCATCCAGGGACAACGAACCATGGCTGCTTCTTTATCCGACTTTTGCCTTTCTTGGCTCGGAAGTCTATACTAAAAGTAGCGTCATTTTAGGGGCACAGAACATGGTCAATGAGAACCTAACAGCAAATGAGATAGCTAAGAAAATCCTCCCGAGTTTGGAAGCAGCGGTCGCGATAATGCCTGACGGGTTCTATGACAGCTCCAAGTACACGACCTCCGGCGCTAATGGCGATAACTGTCTGTGCCACCCCATAACACTGGGGGTATTGTTCAAGGCGCTATCCGCTCTTGACAAAGTGGCCCATGTCGGTATTGACGTACATCTTAATCGGGGCCCCGACAAAAAATATCAGCCAGACCTGGTTGGGTTCCAGAAGGAATTAACACACGTCGTCTATTTGGATTTTGAGAGTCCGAACAGCAGCGATGCGCGTATTCCTGTGAAAGATGTTGAGCCCTATCTGCGCTGGAAGCAGGCAGCGGGCGGAGCAGCGCCTTACATCGTCGTGACCTCTTTGCCGGATAAAGAGGCCCCAAAATGGCAACTCGGTTATACCGCTGCCGGAGGCTATAACGCTGAGCACAAAGGAAAGAAAAAAGATATTATAAAAAATCCGTTCTCCTACTGGTCGAAGGCATGGCGCGTAGCCATGGAAAAAGAAAAATTGGATCTATCCACGGTCGCCTTTATCAACATAGATGTTAAAGAAGTAAAGCTCTGGCATCCATCAAGTTATGGATAAGCTTCGGCAGCTTTTTCCGACGATTGAGAATTCATCCCCGTTCGCTTCTCTTAGAGCCTGTGTGAGAAGCCGTTTTACCCTGGCGCCAACCGATGAAGCATGAGATTGATCATCGAGATAAGGATCATCGCTTGGCTGCTGGCGGTCAGGGCTTCATAATCTTTGCTGTGGCGACGG
>JAJYDU010000146.1 GCA_021790475.1 Planctomycetota bacterium
GCGCGGCACATTTATTGTGCCGGCTAATACGCCGACGACGCGGGCCGTCGCGGCGGCCCGGTTTCGCGCGACGCACATTTCACCGGCGCGGCACATTTATTGTGCCGGTAAAGATTCGCCGGCTTCCACAACCGGCTGAGGTGCGGATGCGGATGCGGGGGCGGGTATCGGCGCTGCCGCGGGTGGCCGCGGAGCTCGCCTGTGTCCACCCCGCCGACCGGAAAAGCCTGAATGATAATCGTGCTCGTCCACGATCGGCTGCTGCGGCGTCATGTTTTCCACATCCTTGAGAGCCAGGTGGTCGGCCCGCAGAACCAGCACGCGGAGAATGTTTTCCGAAAGCTGCACGTCGCGCTCGATACCGGCGGTTTTGGAACTATCCCCGCGGAAAAAAGCCAGCACGTATACGCCGCGTTTGTTGCCCTTGATCGGGTAGGCCAGCCGTCGTTCATCCCACTTGCGTAAATGAAGAATTTCGGCGTTGGCGCGATGCAGGATATGTTCCACCTCCGCCTTGGCCGCGTCCCAGCTTCCGCTGGCGTAGCCGGCGTTGAGGAGAAACATGGCTTCGTACTGCCAAGTATGGGTTGCCATTGGTGCTCCAGAGACATCCGCACAGCGAGCGACGCGACTCACGTCACCATGTTTATTCACTGCCGGGAATTGTAACGATTCATGGCCTGGGTAATACCAAGGCTTACCCAGCATTCTACCGCCTCGGCGGCCCGGAGCAAAGCCGATTCAATCAGACGCCGTTGCGCAACGGAAAAATTCCGGAGAACATAAGTTTCCAGCGGCGTCGCCCCGGGGGCGCCGATCCCGATGCGCAAGCGGGCATAATCCCGCCCCGTTTTGCCTTCCCTGGCGGCCAAGTTCGCCAAGGCGCGTTCGATGTCGCCCAAACCGTTGTGTCCGCCGCTGGAACCACCCGCCCGCAACCGGACGGCGCCGCATGGCAGCGCGGCGTCATCAACCACCACCAGCAGATTCTCCAGGGGCAAATGGTAGAACCGCATGGCGGCGAGAACAGCCTGACCACTCAGGTTCATATACGTCATCGGTCGCAGAAACACCACGCTCCGGCCCCCCAGCGTCAGGGTGCGAATCAATCCCTTGTGGGCGGATTTCCAACGCCCCTGGCCCTCCTGGAGAGGTCCCGAAAGATATCGGGATTCCAGAAGCATGAACCCGGCGTTGTGTCGCGTGTCGGAGTATTGCGAACCGGGATTTCCCAGTCCGACGACCAATTTCATGCCCACACGTCACTTCTTGGCGGGGGCGGCCTGTTTGCCGGCGGGGGCGGCAGCCTGTTTGCCGGCTGCGGCGACCTGTTTTCCGGAGGGGGCGGCGGCTTGGCCTTCGACTTCTTCTTCGGCCGCTTTCCTGCCGATCACTTCCGGTTCGGTCGGACCGCCCTCCGCTTCCGCCACGGGGATCTCTTCCTTGACGGTACGAACCTGACAAACAATCTGATCGGGTGGATTCAGCAAGCGGGCGCCCGCCGGCAGTGGAATTTCCTTCGCATGCAGAATACCGTGGAGTTCAAGGTGTTCCACATTGATGCGGATCACATCCGGAATTTCCAGCGGCAGCGTTTCAACATCCACTTCCGCTATCTGTTTTTCCAGGATACCGCCCTCCTTGGCCCCCTTGGGCGTGCCGCGAAAATCAAGCGGGACCTTCACTTTTACCTTGCGGCTCGGATCGATCCGCAGAAAATCAACATGCGCGATGGACGCCTGGAGGAAATCGTACTGCACTTGCTGGATAAGCACGTGTTCGACCTTGTCGTCGATCTTCAGGTCCACCAGGTGCGAGCCGCTGTGCACGATGTGCGCGGCGTGGGCGGCGCTGAACTCGATGGGAACGTTCGCTCCGGCTAGGCCGTACACGACACCCGGCAACTTGCCGGTGCGGCGGAGAGTCTGGACGTGGCGGCCGCCGGTTTGCCGACGAACCTGCGCCTCCAGCGTAAGCCGGGGCGCGTGGGTAGTTGTGGTCATTGCTTTACTCCTTCATCTTTATCTTTTACCGCCATTGCCGTTTTTCTCAAAAAGGATCGAAACGGATTGGTTCAGGTGAATGCGCTTGATGGCCTCGCCCAGCAGGTCCGCGACGCTGAGCACCACCAACCGATCGCGGATCGGATCCAGCCGATTATCCGTCGGGACCGTATCGGTGATGACAATTTTGCTGATCGGACTCCTGGCCAGGCGCTCCACCGCCGCGGCGCCGGCGAAAACGCCGTGCGTCGCGGCGGTGTGCACGGCCAGGGCGCCGTGGTCCATCAGAATCCGGCTCGCTTCGGCGACGGTTCCGCCGGTGGTGACCATGTCGTCGAACATCAGAACGGTCTTGCCTTCCACGTCGCCGACGATGGTGGACATGGCCACCTGCGTGCCGGATTGGCGGCGCTTGTCAATGAACGCCAGGTCGCCGCCGAGCATGTCCGCATAATAACTGGCGGCCTTGAGATTACCGGGGTCCGGCGACACAATGGCGATGCGGCCAAGCTGCGGCAACTGACCCTTGTACCAGTTGAGGAATACCGGCGAAGCGAGCAGATGATCGACCGGAAGGTCAAAAAACCCCTGCACTTGCGCCGCGTGCAGGTCCATGGCGATCACGCGATCCACCCCTGCGGCGGTAATGATATTGGCCACCATCTTGGCGGTGATCGGTGTGCGCCCCTCGCTCTTTCGATCCTGGCGGGCATAACCGAAATAAGGAATCACGGCGGTGATGCGCATGGCCGAAGCCCGCATCAGGCAATCCACCCAGATCAGCAGTTCCAAGAGATGATCATTGACGGGCGGACAGGTGGGCTGAACGATGAAACAATCGCGGCCACGTACGTCTTCATCCAGCTTGACAATTGTTTCGCCGTCCGGAAACCCCTCGATCCGGGCCTTTCCCGGCGGGATGCCGATATGCGCACAAATGTGTTGCGCCAAGGTCGGATTGGCCCGCCCGGAAAATATTTTCAACTCGTTGCCGACAGCGTTCATCCGACCATCATCCGCGTCTCGAATAGAGTATCTTGCCCGATGGGAGCGCCGAATTCAACCAAATACGGGACAGGCCGATTTTTTCGGTCATTACCGGTATCATACGGCGATGCGAATCATCGCCGGCGAATTTCGGGGCCGGCATCTTATCGGCCCGCCCACGAGTATCACCCGCTCCATCACCGATCGGGCCAAGCAATCGCTTTTTGACGCCCTGACCGTGGCCATTGAACTGCGCGGCGCGGCAATGCTGGATTGCTTCGCCGGCGCCGGCAGCATGGGGCTGGAAGCCCTCTCGCGCGGAGCGGCGCACGCGGTCTTTGTGGAACGCGACCGCGGCGCCCGGGAGGCTTTACGCGCCAATATCGACCGGTTGGGTGTTCAAGCATGGTGCGAAGTGCTGGGACTCGACGCCTACAAATTCCCGGCCCGGCGACGGGCCGGGGAGACTCGGCGGTTCCGCGTGGCGTTTATCGATCCGCCGTATGCGCACGTGGAAAATTCGCGGCGGCGCGCCCACTTGGCCGCGCTGATCGCGGCGGTGGCGCGGGATATGCTCGAACCCGGCGGATTGATTATTTTTCGTCATCCGGCCGCCGTCATTCCGGACGATTGGCCCCCGGGCGCCACGATTCTCCGGCGGTTCAAATACGGATCGATGGGCGTTGCCTGGTTCAAGAGTGAAATCAGTGAAAAAAACAAAACATGAAAAACAGCCGTCGGCCCCACCGCCCTCGCCCTTCCAATCCGACTGGGAGCACGTCGGCCCCTGGTACGACCGGCACATGGGCGGGCAAGGGTCCTTACACCATCGAAAAACGATTATTCCCGGCGTGATTCGCCTGTTGGAATTGCAGGCCGGGGACAAAGTGCTGGATGTCGCCTGCGGTCAGGGAGCTTTGTGCCGGGAGCTGGCCCAGCGCGGCGTTTACGCCGCCGGCGTGGACCTGGCGCCATCGCTGATCGAAGCGGCGCGGCGCCGCCAGGGCAGTCCCACGCTTGAACGGTATGATCTCGGCGACGCGCGCCGATTGCGGGAATGCGCTTTTTTTACACCGGCGAGTTTTGACGCCGTGATCTGCGTTCTGGCCATCCAGAATATGACGCCGCTTTCACCGGTATGGGAAGGATGCCGGCACGTGCTCAAGACCGGCGGGCGGCTGGTGGTGGTGATGACCCATCCCTGCCTGCGGGTTCCCCGAAAAAGTTCGTGGGGATGGGATGGGAAAAAAGCCTGTCCATACCGCAGGGTGGATGCGTATTTGACCTCGGAAAAAATTCCCATCGCCATGCACCCGGGAAGCGATCCGGATCAGATCACCTGGACTTTTCACCGCCCGCTGCAGGCTTATATCAACACGCTGGGCTCGGCCGGATTTGGGGTGGACCGTATCGAGGAATGGATCAGTCACAAGCTGCCGCCGGAAGGCGGGCGAGGGGAAGCACTTGACAAAATTCGGCGCGAAATTCCACTTTTTTTGGCGCTGCGCGCCCGCCCGGCGGGCGGACGCGGAGATGTTGGTCCCGCAACGACCTGATGCGCCGGCGGGAAAGCATGAGCGCCGATCTGGAGAGGTTGGCCGGTGTTATTCGTAAGTGTTCACGCGGAATCAACCGCCAAGGCCGCCAAGAGAAGCGGACAGGACGATTCTCTTGATACCATACGTTCCAAGGGAATATTACGGGGGTCGGCCTTCCAGGCCGACTATCGTCGGGCGAGACGCCCGCCCCCCACCTGCCCATTACGCCGTGTTCTCGTCTCATGCGGGTTGATCCCTGGCGTTCTTGGCGCCTTGGCGGTTCATCTTAAAATATACCTGTTCACGGGTAAAAAGTGTCAAAAGCAAGGGGTGGTGCGGTGGTGCCGGGGCTATCTCCGAAAAAGTCCGCAAAATCACCATGAGTGTGCGAAAATATCTCAGGTGTTCTTATGATTTCGCACATTTTATTCCGTGAACGGTTACTGTTATTCCATTACGGGTAACCGTTCACGGGCAAAAGCGGCGAAATTAGCACAAAAACGAGTGTTCTCGACAATATAAGCCCAATTTTCGCGCGTTTTTTGCTCCAACGGCCTCCAACATCTGTTTATTTCCCTTTATTTATAATGTTATTGGCCTGTGAACGGTTACCATTACGGGCGGGTTGTAAGCCGCCGCAACGCTCCCTCTCGCGGTTACGCCGCCGGCGGAAAATTGCCGGTTCATGACGGAAGATAACGTTCCCACAAGGGAGCAAGCTTTTGTCGGGTCTGTGCGGATATCTTGGACTTGTCCGACCAGATCGCCAGTTCCAGGGCCTGATGGGGCGGAAATTCCTCGTGCCGCGCCGCCCATAACCGCGGCAAGGCGGCGCGAATGAGGGCCAGGGCATTTTCCGTGGCGCCGGCCAGATGATCAACGATTTCCCGCATCAGTTCCCGCGGAGGTTGGCCGGGCGGATGCGGCTTCCAGGAATCGTAATCCGTCACCAGGGCGATGGAAGCGTAGCTGATCTGGGCTTCACGGGCGAGTTTGGCTTCCGGCAGCAGGGTCATGCCGACCACATCGGCGCCCCACGCGCGATGCAGCCGCGATTCGGCGCGGGTGGAAAACGCCGGTCCCTCCATACATAGATAAGTTCCACGCGGATGGACCGACAGAGACCCGGGCAGATCAACGCGGCTCCGGTAGATAATTTCCCTAAGCTTTTCGCATACCGGCTGGGCGAAATCGACGTGTACCGCGGCATCATCGAAAAAAGTGCCGGGGCGATGCGCCGTTCGATCAATCGCCTGGTCGATCAGCACAAGGTCGCGGGGGGCGAATGTTTCATTCAGGCTGCCCACCGCGCCGCCGGCGAGAATCCACCGGCAGCCAAGAAGTTTAAGCGCGAATATATTAGCGCGGTAAGGAACCCGCGTGGGGTTGTACACGTGGCCGTCGCCGTGCCGGGCCAGAACGGCCAGGGGGATTCCCTCCCAGTCGGCGAGGATGGGCGGCGCCGCCGGCGGCCCGAAGGGGGTCTCGAGAGAAACCGCCCGACCCTGGCCGGGCGAAAGCAACCGCGGGCCAAGACCGGAACCGCCGATAATTCCAATTCGTTCCACTGTTTCTGATCCAAAGACGTTATGGAAATCCCGCCGCCAGGCCCGTATAGCCTTGGCGCACCACCGCCGGGCGCCGCCGCAAGGTCGCGTTTTGCTTTCGTGTGCCGGCCCGATAGCCATCGTGATTCGCGACGCGGGCCGTCGCCGCGGCCCGGCTTCGCGCGA
>JAJYDU010000147.1 GCA_021790475.1 Planctomycetota bacterium
CGTCGGTGTTGTCAAAAAGTCGGTTGACAGGAACGATCCGGGGGCCTTAAAGTGCCCCCAATGACTGGCTGGTTTTGAAGTCTGGAATAGCGCCCCCGAGTGGCTGGTTTTGAAGCGCCCCGTGACATCCTTGGAACAAAAGCCAGCGAATCAATGCACCGCTCAATTCTGGCCACCGCATCAGCAGGGAGTCTTTCCAATCCCCTGGCGGCGGCCTTGAGCAGAATCTGACAGGGCATGGCGTCAATCCCGGCGCACGGCGCCGGCGCGTTGACGACCGGCTTTCAATTTTTCTTTAACCACGTTCCACGGAATTTCAGTTTTTTCCTTGCGGGCCTGGAGCGCCGCCTTCAAGTCCGCCGCATCTTCCAGCGACTCTAAGGTCCGCAAGTCGTCGATGCTCACCAGAGCCGCCGTGGGCTTGCCCTTGCGTTCAAGGATCACGCGTTCCCCGCCATAGGCGGCGCGGTTTAAGGCTTCCGCCATATTGTTCCGAAAATACACGATGCTTAATTCCATGCGGGATACTCTCCTTAATTGCTATCACGTCTATTATGTCTATGATTGGCGCTGCTGTCAAGTATGCTCCAGCTTATTGGTGTTTATGGGTGTGGCCGTTTTTTGCGCCCAGTTGACAGGGAGTACCTCAGTGTTCACCTCTATGAAGAGAATTCCTTTTTTCGGCTAACGAGGCGGCTGGGACCAGCTTTGCCAAAAAATATGGCCACACCGTGTTTATTAGGGGCTGTTCGCGTCCTGCAAGCCCAATAACTGTTTACTGTTATAAAGAATACGGTCAGATGAGCGGATTCTATTGGCTCTTCGGGGTTCGCAGGCGGGCGCACATCGCGTCGGCCAGGCGCGTAGGTTCCGGCAAACGGTGGCCGTAGCTACAGGAAAGAACCAGATCGACGGCTTGGCGAGGGTGGCAACGGAATCCGGGGCTGACATAGATCGGTTCAGCGCCGGCCCGCGTGCGCAGAGCATAGCCGACAAGGCGACCGTTATGAATGATGCGCGCCCGGGATCCCCGCCGGCGAGCCGGTTGTGCGCACCGGCCGCAAAGCAGGCTTTTGGCCGCTCCCACCGTCCCCACGTCGCGGAGAATTCCAAGATGCGTCGCCAGACCGCAGCCGCGCGGATGGCTGATGCCGTGCCCGTCGAACATCCATACGTCCGCCGCGGTTTTTAGTTTCCGCATGGCGGCGAGCAAAACGGGTGCTTCGCGGAAGGAAAGCAAACCGGGAACGTAGGGAAAACGAATACGGCGGCGTGCTACGGCAACCTCAACGCAAGAGCGGGTTTTCCGGTCCCACACCAGTGCAACGGCGATGGCGCGCGACCCCACCGTGCCGGCGCGGCGCGGCCGCGGGGAGGGGGATTTCTCAAAAGCCAGGTCCGCGCCGCCGACGAATCGTACGCTTGACGGCCAGCCCCTGTCAGTGAAACAAATGGCCATCCGCCGCTGACGGTTCATAGCGCGGCGGACAGTCTCTGTGGAAACCCATCGTCCCAAGATTATCCATCTCTATAAAGAACACTCTCGGCCCACCCGCCGCCATGAAGAATTATCATTATTATATCACATAATCCTTGCACGCTGGAAATAGGGTGCGTAACATCCTGCTGAGTACACGGGGAAAGCTTGGTCTTCGTATGACATACTCCTGATTCCCCGCGATGAATGTGGAGATTTACTAAGATGGCAAAGGTAAGAGTGGCGATTCTTGGTTGCGGCGGCATGGCCGGGGAGCACGCCAAGCGGTTCAACGCCAACCCCGACGTTCAGATAGTGGCATGCTGCGACGTGACCGGGCAACTGGTGCACAAATTTCTCGACAGGCACTTCGCCGTCAGGGAACCTAAGCCGGCGATTTACACTGATCGATCCAAGATGTACAGGGAGAGCAAGCCGGATGCCATAGCCATTGCCACGCCGCACACCCTGCATTTCGAGCATGGAATGGAGGCCCTGGAGGCCGGTTGTCATGTGCTGATGGAAAAGCCGATGGTCACTGCCGTGGAGCACGCTTATCAACTGGACGCGAAGGCGAAGACGGAGAAAAAGATTCTCGTTGTCGGTTACAGCACGCCGTGCATGCAGGAGTTTTATTATCTGCGCGCGCAGATTCGCAATAAGACATTTGGCCGGCTCGAACTGGTCTCCGGCTATCTGTCCCAAAACTGGTTGCGCAGCACGGCCGGCACGTGGCGGCAGAATCCCGCGCTTTCCGGCGGCGGCCAGGCGTATGACTCCGGAGCCCACCTGCTCAACAGCCTGGTCTGGTCCGTCGAGGCCAATATCGCCGAGGTGTTCGCCTTTGTCGATAATCACGGCACGCCGGTGGATATCAACTCCGCGATCAACATCCGGTTTGACAACGGTGTTCTGGCCGGAATTGTAATCGGTGGCAATTGTCCCGCGGATGGTTCCTTCATGCACTTCTTTTTCGACAATGGCCGTGTCGATATCGACGGGGGAGGTTCCAGGATCGAAGTATGGAAGGGAAATCAAAAAGTAAAATATCCACCGATCACCGGCGACAGCGGTAATCCGAACGATAATTTTATCGACGCCATCCTGGGGCGGGCGGAGCCGCGCGCCTCAACCGCCAACGGCATTGCCCAGAGCGAGTTGATGGATGCTATTTATGAATCGGCGCGCACCGGACGACCGGCCAGGCCGAAACGGCGTAGCTAAGCCCGGACAGCGCGCATAAACATGATGAAAAATCCACCGGTTGTATAATACGGCTCGAATATCGCTCAAGTGCTGCGTTTTTTCAATTCCCGCACTACCATTGCGTCACGGGCCGAGAGGGCCGGGTATTCCGGGTCCGATCCTACGTCCGGGCGGCGTTTCCACGAGCGTGCGCAGCTTGGGTAACGCTCGCGAACATCGAGAATCTTGATACCCCACGTGTCCCCCGGCTCGATCCGATGGTAGCCGACGCCCAGCACGTCTTCGAGTTCCGGGCCGTAGGCGTCCATCAATTCCGATGTGCGTCGGGATTCCGGCGCATCGGAATTCCGCGGAACCATGATCAGCGCTTCCGCGTCAAGCGGGTTGCCCAAGCCGATGGTTCGCTTCATATCGTCAAGCTGTTTGAGTCCGTTATCGACCAATGGCATGAGCAATTCCCACGGGCGCACCAGATCCGCGGCGGGTTCGTCCGGCAACTCATGGAAGATTTGCTCGTGTATGCTTGCGGCGCCATGTTCCTTCATCGAGGGTAATTCCAGCATTGCCCGCCATGCTTCTTCGGCGGTGAATACCAGAATCGGTGCGATCAGTTCCAGCAGTTGAATCAACAATAGCCGACACATGGTTTGCGAAGCCCGCCGTCGCGGCGATTCCGGCAGCTCGCAATAAAGCCGATCCTTGATGGCCTTGGCGTAAACCGCGGAAATATCCACGTTGCAGAATTCATAGACCGTGCGGAACACTCGGTGGAATTCGTAATTTTCGTACGCGGCATGCGCGGTTCGGCGCACCGTTGAGAGCCGATGCCACATCCACGTATCGATCGAATGCGGCGGCGGTGTTTCATCTTTAGCACCGTCAAAATCAAAGAGATTTCCCAGCAGGTAGCGAATGGTATTGCGGATTTTCCGATACGCCTCGCCCGTGCGCGTGAAGAGTTCCTGCGAACAGGGCATGTCGTTCTGATAATCGACGCTTGCCACCCACAAGCGCAATATGTCCGCGCCGTTCTGCTGGAGCGCGGCCGAGACTTTGATGTCGTTGCCCTGGCTCTTGGACATCTTGTGCCCGTGCGCATCGACAATGAACCCATGTGTGAGCACCTGCTCGAACGGCGGATGGTCGCGGTAGCCCGCCGCTTCCAGCAGCGAGGACTGGAACCAGCCGCGATGCTGGTCGGAACCTTCCAGGTACATTTTCGCCGGATAACCGAGTTCCGGGTGCGTTCCCTCGAGCACCGCCCGATGCGAGGCGCCGGATTCAAACCAGACATCCAGAATGTCCGATCCCGGGCGAAGCTGAGAGGTATGGAAGCAGGTGTCAGCGATGATTCGTCCGTCCGGACCGATACCGTCGTCCAACCATTGGGCGGTTGCGAGTATCTTGGCCGGCGAATCGGTGAACCAACTGTCGGCTCCGTGTTGGCGGACATGGCGTGAGACCTGCCGGACCGATTTTTCACTTAGCAATATCGTTCCATCAGCGGCAAAAAACGCCGGAATGGGAACGCCCCAGCAACGCTGGCGCGAGATGCACCAGTCGGGCCGGGTTTCAAGCATCCCGGCGATGCGGTTTCTTCCCCACCCGGGAATCCACCGGACCTGCTCCACAAACGCCCGGGCGGTTGGCAGCAGATCCGGCGCGCCGGAATCGCCGGGAAGCTCCGTAGCGGTCCGGCTGGCGCGGATGAACCATTGTTCCGTGGCGCGAAGAATGGTTGGTTTGCCGCACCGCCAGCAATGCGGGTAGCTATGGGTAATATCCCGGGCAGTCAGCAGCAAATCCTTCTCGCGAAGATGCGCCAGCAAGAGTTCGTCGGCCCGCCAGATGCTCCGGCCGCGCAGAAATTCCGGTACGGTCTCGTCGTATCTACCATCCGGCAATACCGGGCAATACGTCTCCAGCCCGTATCGGCGGCCTGTTGCGTAATCTTCGATCCCGTGGCCCGGCGCCGTGTGCACCAAACCGGCGCCATCCGTAAGGGTAACGTAATCGGCAAGGACAATCGGACATAGACGCGATGGTTCCAGTGGATGGCGGTAGGGTATCGCAAAAGAAGCCAGCTCGGAACCTTTGATCGGTTTGGAAATGTCGTATTGAATTCCGGGGTCGTGTTCCCTGATACTTGGAACCAGCCGGGCGGCCAGGATCAGCGTTTTTCTTACCGTACGCCGGGATTCATCATGGCGCCGCACGCAGACGTATTCATGCTCCGGCCCGATCGCCACCGCCCGGTTTGCCGGCAGCGTCCAGGGAGTGGTGGTCCAGATCAGCAGGAAAGCTTCCGAGGGCCTGGGACCCCACATCGGCGGCCAATTTGCTCCGTCCAGTTCCAGTTGAAGTTGAACAAAAATGGATGGATCCTGTTTGGGTTTGTATTCAAGCTCCGCTTCCGCCAAAGCGGTTTGATCGAACACACACCAGTGCACCGGTTTGCGCTGACGATAAACAAGCCGCCGCTTAAGCAGGTCCGCCAGCACGTCCAGAACGCCCGCTTCGTAGGCGGGGTCCAGCGTCAGGTACGGCCGTTGATAATCGCCGAATATGCCTAGTCTCTGAAACGACTCGGTCTGGATCGCCACGTGGCGCAGCGCATAATCGCGGCATAGATGGCGAATTTCATCAGGCGGCATCTGCCGCATTTTCGGTCCAAGCTGTTTTTGCACCGCGCTTTCTATCGGCAGACCGTGGCAGTCCCAACCGGGTACAAACGGTGCGTCATAACCCTGCATGGTGCGGAATTTGACCACAATATCCTTGAGCACCTTGTTAACCAGGTGCCCCATGTGAATATCGCCGTTGGCGTAGGGGGGACCGTCGTGGAGCACCCATTTGCCGCGGGGATGCCGGCGTGCGCGAAGGCGTTGGTAAAGACCGTCCTGTTCCCATCGGGCTAGAATTCCCGGTTCGCGCCGGGTGAGATTTGCTTTCATCTCAAAGGGGGTCTGGGGAAGATTCAGCGTCGCGCGGTAATCAGCGGCGTTCTCCAGTCCGCCGCTTCCGTCAGCCGTCGGTAATTTTTTTTCGTCGTGTGCCGCCATAGCCGCAGTTTACTCGTATACCGCAAAAAGTCAGTTTGCCGATAAACTTTTCGCCGCGGCCCAATCATTGGCCGGGTTGGGTCGTGGCGGACGTGGGAGAAATGATACCGCCGACTCCAGCGCCCGCCCAGTTAACAGGGAGCACTTTAAGATAAAAGATAAGCAACTCAATGTAGGGCTGTGCCCCTATCGGTTAATGACCGCTGCGGGCACTGTGGCCCATCTCATGTGCCGGCCGGCAGCGGCCATCTTCGGCGGTGAAAACAAACATAAATTTATACGCATTTGCGAATTTAATTTTTTCGAGCCGGTTGCGTTGTAAGGGTTCCCGGGAGGCATGATATTTATAAGCATTGATATGTTAATCGGTGTGCGAGAGAATTCCCGCCGCTTCCCGCCGTCTCGGGTGGCGGAAGGGCCAATACCTGCTG
>JAJYDU010000017.1 GCA_021790475.1 Planctomycetota bacterium
CAAGCGATCCGCCAGGTCGTGCGGGCCGCCAGGAGACACCGGGGACACGCGCGAGGACAGCAGTGGCGCCGGCGAATCTGGTCCGGCAACGCCACCTGATCCCGGCAACGCAGCGTGTTTGGATTCCTGTATCAAATCTTCAGTAACCACTTTGCGGGACGATCAACACCCTCACTTCTTCCATCCGGCCGTGAACGGTTACGGAATAGGAAAGGCTCAATAACGCCTGCTGAAAAAACGCAGGCATTTGACAATAATGCGCATTGGCGCGCCGCTCACATTTGGTAGCGTTCCGGACGAAGGGTTTATGGCCCGCGTTGCCTGGGAACATGGCAAGGGCGGCGGGCAGGTATGGTCGACGGCGTCATGCTTTATATTAGGAGATCTCAAATGGACCGACGAAAGTTTCTCCAAGGATTGGCGGGGGCGGCGGCGGTTGGCGCCGTGGGCGTAGGCGGCGGCCTGGCTGCCGGCCGGCAGGGGATGGCCAATGGAGCGGGCAACACGCCGGAGGACGAAAAAATTTACCGCGCTAAAACGGGACCGGTATTGTTTGCGACTGATGTGCCGGGCAAGCAATGGGCAAGGTTCCGTGCCGAGGGCTTTTCGCAACCCGCTTGCGGCATCATCTATCGCCGGCAGGATATGGTACCAAACGGAATGCCCTTGGGGGGGCTTGCCACCGGTTGTCTGGATCTGCAAACGGACGGGACCTTTGGATTTTGCACATTGTTTAATTCCGGCGTTCCGACTCGCGGACCGCTGGGAAACGGCTTTTTGGCCCTGGCTACGGAGGGAAAGTGCTGGATGCTGGCTACCTCCACGGCGGCCGGCAAGCTCCCGCTGGTAACTCTTCCCGACGATATCATCTACTGGGGGCACTATCCGGTGGCCGACATTGAATACGACATGCCAGGGTCCCCCGTGAGCGTGGGAATGCGGGCGTGGACTCCATTTATTCCCGGGGATGTCGAGGACTCGAATATTCCGGCGGCGATTTTCGAGATACATGTACGTAACATTTCCAGAGAACGATGCAAAGCGACCCTAGGCTTGAGTTTCCCCGGTCCCACACCGGCCGAAGCGCAAATCTCGCCTGCCAGCCCGCGGGATCCGCAGTATGTCGGCTGGTTTACAGTGAACCGCCCGGCGGCCAACGGTTTGGTTCCCGCCCAGCGAAAAACAGTTTCCGAGCGGGGATTTTCCGGCCTGGAGGTGCGATCGAGTTCGGGCACGGGATATGCGTTGGGCGTCATTGGAACGGAAACGGCGCGATTTGGCGGACCGTTATGGATTGATGGCTACGAGTTTGTGACGGCGACCCAATTGCAGGCGATGGGTAGCAGCCTGCCCAACACCACTGCATACGAGTTTGGAAGCTCGTTGGCGGTGGATGTGGATTTGAAACCCGGCCAGGAGAAGATTGTGCGGATGGTATTGGCCTGGTATTCGCCGATTTGGAAAGGCCAGGGCGAAAGATACTGCGCCCGTATGTACACCCGGCGGTTTCAGGACGCCGTCGCGGTGGCCCAAACCGTGGCGCAACATCACCAGGAATTGCTTAAGCGGGTATTGGCATGGCAGGAAACCATTTATACCGCCGCGGAAATTCCTCTCTGGCTGCGGGAGTCGCTGGTAAACATTATGCATCTGATCACGAAGACCGGTTACTGGGCCGTGGCGCAAAAACCTCTGGGGGACTGGTGCAAGCCGGAGGATGGCTTGTTTGGAATGAACGAGTGTCCCCGCGAGTGCCCGCAGATTGAGTGCATTCCCTGCAGTTTCTATGGCAACGTGCCGGTGGTCTACTTCTTCCCGGAACTGGCGCTTTCCACCTTGCGCGGCTACAAGGCGTATCAATTTAAAGATGGCGCCCCGCCGTGGGTATTCGGCGGCTGCACGGCGGGTGCAGCCCAAGGCTACCCTCCCACCGACGGCGCCGATATGGCCACGCCGTCGCCGGGCTACCAGAACACCCTCAACGGTCCATGTTATGTGGACATGTTTGATCGTTACTGGCAGCGCACCGGCGATGACGCCGTGTTGCGGGAGTTTTATCCTTCGCTCAAAAAGGCGGTGCTTTATACCCTAAACCTGCGACCGGGGGCGGAGGGGATCATCAGTGTTCCCGCCGGCGACCGCAATCCAACCCAACCGAATAGCACGCCCGGCTGGGGTCTGGATTGGTTTGAAGGCAATCCCTGGTACGGCATGACGCCGCACGTGGGCGGAATCCATCTGGCGATGCTGCGGATGGCCCAGCGGATGGCCCGGCGGATGGCGGACACGGATTTTGCCCGGCAATGCGAACAGTGGATCAAAGATGGCGGCCAACTGCTGGAGACCAAGCTCTGGACGGGCAAGTATTACCTGGCCTACTACGAGCCGCAGACAAAGAGGAAATCGAGTCTGGTCTTCGCCTATCAACTCGACGGGCAATGGATGACCGAGTACCACGGCCTGCCGGGGGTATTTGAGAACAGTCGGGTCCAGACAACGCTCAACACCATCCGGCGAACCTGCATGGCCATCGACCGCTACGGAGCGGCGAACTTTGCACAACCCGATGGCAAACCGGTGAAGAAGGTGGGCTACGGTACTTATGGATACTTTCCACCGGAGGTGTACATGCTGGCGGCAACTTACGCTTACAACGGTCAGCAGGCATTGGCCATGCGGTTGGCACGGCGTTGTCTGTATGGGATTGGCGTGAAATGGGGCTACACATGGACGCAGCCGAACATTGTGAACGGCCAGACGGGCCAGCGCGTCTACGGGGCCGATTATTATCAGAACATGATGCTCTGGGCGCTGCCCGCGGCGTTGGAGGGAAGGGATATCAAGCAGGCGACCGCGCCCGGGAGCCTGGTGCAACGGGTTATCGAAGCGGGGCGGCGGCCTCACCATCTTTCGAGCTGATTAATTCGCGCTTACGGATATGGGAAACAACATGCAATGGCTGCGTAAAGGATTGGGGGCGGTTCCCCAATCGTATAACCGCAATCTACACTCCGGATCCGGGCTTTCGAAGTTGCCGGTGTTTGTCGGCATCCTCGCTATTGCAGCTCAGGTAATAGCACCGGTCCGGGCGAGGGTTGTTCAGATAGGCACGCCGGTGGCGGGCCATCCCACCAGCGGAGCTATTTTCCCCTATGTGCTGGTTGAATTCGCGAAAACCGCCGCGGGGAAACCGCAACCCATGGTACTCTCGCCCAGCGGACGGGTGATTGTGACCACAAGAGGAAAAATACTCGCCGCCCGGGCTGGAACCGTGGGCGGTTTCACCCGGACGGCGGGAATTCAGGAAGGTATCAATTACGCCGTTGCCACGGGAGCGGATCTGTATATCGAGGGCCGCAGCGCGATTGGACGCACCAACAACAACGTTTATTTCGTTCATGCTCCCATCACCATACCCGCAACACAGGATTTTCGAATAGATGGCGGCGAGAGCGTGATCAACTACTCTCCGCCGCGGGGGGACCTCCTGACCATCGACAGCTGTGAGGATTGCCATTACCGGTTCGGACTGCTGGTTACCGGGGCCAGGGGGGGCTGCGCCGTGCGCTTTCGCCCCCTGCACCCGACCCCTATTGACGGCATCACCGTCATTACGGATAGCTCGTTCCGCTTTTCGAGCATCGCCACCGCCGGATCCGCCCTCCCCCCATCTCTTCGCGGACCCTCCGTCAGCGCCCCCCTGGCCGGTTTATTTTTTGATGCCCGCCACGGACCGATTCTGTTTAATCGTGTGTACGCGACAGCGATCATCAGCTACCAGGACAACATCCTGCTGGCCGGTATATCTCCGAGTCACGCCGTGTTGGCCAACACGATACGGGTTGCGCACATTCACGCGGCCGCCAAAGCGGAAGTTAAATTAAACCGGTATTCCAATCGCAATATTTTTCACCTGACGGCCGCCACCGACGGTCAACCAGGAAGCGGGGTTATCACGGCCGGCAGTTACAACATATTTTTTCTGGATTGTTTTGGATTTCCGCGGGGCCGCGATATGGTTCTTGAACCGGGAGGCAAAGGCAACATCATCATTTCCGCCAGGCCGATTTCGTTTACGAACCGCAGCGATTCGCCGAACGAACTAATTCAAGGAACAACCGGCGCGGAACTGTTGGGAGGCGGGCGCCCGTAAGTCCGATCCACACAACGCGGGGAATTGCTTATGCAAATCAATACCACCAAACACAAACTCCGTGCCGGCGAGGTTGTCTATGGAACCTCCCTGGACGACTGTTTCCATCCTGAGATGGCGTTGCTGCTCAAGACGGCGGGCTTCGATTTCTTTTTTGTCGATACCGAACATTCGGCCGCCGATTATCCCGCGATCCAATCCCTCTGCCGTGTGGCCAAGGGCGCGGCTCTTACGCCGCTGGTGCGCGTGACCGACAGCCATGCGCACCTGATTACCCGAGCCCTTGATATCGGCGCCATGGGCGTCATCGTTCCGCATGTACATTCGCCGAAAATAACCGCCGGTATTGTGCGGGCGGTCAAATTCCCGCCCGAAGGTTGCCGTGGCTACGGGTTGCGCAGCACCGTCACCGACTTTTGTCTTGGCCCGGCGACTCAAGAAATCGAGTCCTGCAATCGCCAAACCATGACCGTCATCCAGATTGAGTGCGAAACCGGTTTGAACCGCGTGGAGGAAATCGCCCGCGTTCCGGGGGTTGACGCCCTGTTCATCGGTCCGTATGACCTGACTCTTTCCATGGGCATCGTGGGTCAGTTTGAACACCCCCGCTTCTGGAAAGCGGTCGAACGCGTGTTGCGGTCCTGCGCCAGGGCCGGGATTGCCGGGGGGCTGCAGACTTCCTCTCTCGCCATGTTGCGCCGCGCCCGTGAATGCGGCGCCCGCATGTTAATGTACGCCAATGACACAAGCGTCCTGCTGGAAGGTTATCGCGCGGCCATGCGGGAGCTTACCGGGACCAACGCGATCTCCCCGGAACGGATCACTCTGAAACGCTATCGCGCCGGCGCGATTGGATGCAAAGGCGGCGGCGCCGGTTCCCGCTGAAAACACCAACATGAATCAGAACACTGCATATTTGTTTGACGTTGCCGCGCCGCGAAAGCAATGGCGGGAATTTACCGCAGCCGGTTTTTCCAGGCCGGTACCGGGCATTATTTTCGATCCGGCTGGCGCCCGCTGCGGTGTTCCTCTTGGCGGCCTGGGAACCGGTTGTGTGGATTTGAATACCGACAGCCGGCTGGGACGCTCTTCCTTGTTCAACAGCTTTGCTCCGCCTCGTGAACTGGAGTTTTCTTTTTTGGCCTTGACGGTTGCGAATCATACCTGGGCTTTAAGCCACAGCCCGCCGCCCGGACTGGATCGCCCCCGCGCGATGTGTTATTGGGGGCACTACCCGGTAGCGGATATCGAATATGATCTCGACGGTCCCGTCGGCGTGGGGCTGCGCGCCTGGTCTCCATTTATTCCAGGCGACGCGGCGGATTCGAATACCCCGGCCATCATCTTTGAATTTCATCTGCGTAATCTTACGGCTTGCGCCCAAACCTGCCGCCTTACGCTCGCCTTTCCCGGTCCCACACCGGAAGAACGAGGCGCCCTTGAACCTGAATTTCGCCTCCTTGAAGGGAGGCTCCAGGGCGCCCGTATGAATTGGGCGGAGGCGGGATTGCTTCTGGGCACGAGCGACCCGGTTTCGATCCATGCCGGCGGGTTGGATCCGGAGGCGCGCCATTTCGTCAACTCCCTTCCGTTTACCTCTAACCCGGCCGGGGTCAGCGTCGCGGCGACCAGGGAGTTGGCGCCGTCCGAACACTGTCTCATACGCTTTTTCCTGGTTTGGTACTGCCCGCGTTGGGCGGGCAGTACCAGTCACCATTATCGTCATGCCTACGCCCGCCGTTTCCGTTCTGTTCAGGAAGTGGCCGAGTTCGTCGCCGATCGTCACACGCGCCTGTTGGAGCGCGTCTTCCAATGGCAATCGCGGGTATATGCCTTGGAGAATCTTCCGGTTTGGCTGCGCGATCAACTGGTTAATATTCTCCATACCATCGCCAAAGATAGTTTTTGGGCTTGCCAGAGCATACCGGACGAAGATTGGTATGGTCAGACGGGCATATTCGCGCTTACAGAAAGCCCCCGTACCACCCCCCATGTGTGCAATCCCAGCGACTGGTATGGCGGCTTGCCAATCGTTTTCTTTTTTTCTGACCTGGCAGCTTCCCTGCTGCGCTCCTATGTCCACTTCCAGCTGCCCACCGGGGAGATTCCCCTGGGTATCGGCGAAGGCGCTGATTTAGCCAATCCCGTCTATCGCACGCTGCACACGCTCAACGGCATCATCTTCGTGCATCTGGTAGATCGGCTCTGGCAGCGCGATCGTGACCGCGCCACACTGCTGGAATTTTATCCCAGTGTGAAGCGGGCCATCCAGTTCACCCAGGGGCTGGATCGCGATAGCGACGCCCTGCCCGATTTGGACCCGGACCCGGCGCCCAATCAGTTTTATGGCAAGTGGACCTGGCGGGGGACTTCCATTCATGTCAACGGGCTTTGGCTGGCCGCCTTGGCCATGGCGCAGCGTATGGCCCGCGGCATTGGGGATCGGGCGTTCGCCGCCGATTGTGCGCTATGGAAAAAAGTCGCCAACCAATCGGTTGAGAATAAACTATGGGCCGGCGGTCATTATCTTCTTTTTAAGGACAGCGCCACCGGCGAACAATCCGATACGGTGCTGGCCAACCAGCTGGCCGGCCAGTTATGTGCCGATCTGCATGGCCTTGCCGCGATCTTCCCGCGCGAACGGATAGCTACAACCCTCGATACGGTATGGCGCCTATGCGGCCAGGTCAGCCGTTACGGCATCGCCAACGCGCTGCGTCCGGACGGAAACCGGGACCGCTGCGCTCCGCCGCAATCGGACGGCATCTTCACGGGAGAATCAGTTGCCGTCTCCGCCACCCTGGCTTACGCCGGCAATACCAAGGCGGCGCTAACCACGGCCCATGCCTTGCTGGAAGATATTGTCATTGGGCAGGCGGCGGCCTGGGACATGCCCAATATTCTCAATGCCGACACCGGCGCCATTCTTCACGGCACGGACTTCTATCAGATGATGATCCTGTGGCTGCTGCCCCTGGCCATCGCCGGTGAAGATATCCACCGCGCCTGTGCGAAGAACGGCGTAATCTGGAAAGTGCTCGCCGCGGCTGATGGAAAAGAAACAAAGATTGATCCGCGGCCCGCGCTCAAGCTGGAATCGTCGCAGGAGGCCCTGCGATGAAAGCCGCCGTGATGCTGGGCACAAATAAGCCCCTGCAACTCTGCGATATGCCTCTGCCGGTGATCGCCGATGATGAAGTGCTCGTTGAGACCCGTACCAGCGGAATCTGCGGAACGGACCTGCATATCCTGGAAGGGGCGGCCTATGTTCCAAGGCTGCCGCATATTTTAGGCCACGAACCCGCCGGTGTGGTGGCGCGCACCGGTTCCGCGGTACGAAATCTCAAACCGGGCCAGCGCGTGGTTCCCTACCTCTTTTTCAATTGCCAGGATTGCTACTATTGTCGGGTCGGGCGACATCAACAATGCCTTCATCTGGACGGTATTTTGGGAGTTCTCTGCCATGGCGGTTTCGCGGAGTACTTCAAGGCGCCGGCAAGGAATCTGTTTCTCCTGCCGGATCATGTGCCCTTCGACGCCGGCGGTTTAATCGCCGATGCCGTGGTAACGGCCGTACACGCGGTACGGCGTGCGGAACTATATTCCGGCCAGAACGCCATCGTGCTCGGGGCAGGCGGAGTGGGATTATCCCTGATTCAGGTTCTGGTAAATGCCGGCGTCCGGGTGATCGCGATCGATCGGGTCGAAGCGAAGCTGGAACTGGCGCGTCATTTCGGCGCGACCGGGACGTATCCGTTTTCCATGGAACCGGTCGCTTCCGCAATTCGCGATCTTGCCGATTCGGATGGTATCGCGGCCGTATTCGATTGCGTGGGATCGACGCCATCGCTGGCCGCCGCCTGCCGTTGGGTCCGCAACGGCGGGCGCGTAGTCGTCATCGGGGAAAGCGGGCAACCGCCGGCCATTACGTCCACGGAAATCGCGCAACGCGAACTGGAAATCATCGGCTCGCGGAACGGCGCCCGGCAAGACTTCGTGGAGGCGATTCGACTGGTCCAATACGGCGCGGTTCGGCCGCCGATCGCCGCGCGTTTTCCGTTGCAGAATGTGAATGCCGCATTGGATGCTCTGCGCGCGGGCCCGATTGGACGGGTGGTCGTGGTGGTGCGGGATTGAAGCGGCATTTTTAGACGCCGCCGAATAAATAGGATGGAGGTTGTATTATGGAAAAACTGATTATCACGGTCACCTGTGATTCCACCATGTCGTATCCCCGGAACCCCTTCAATCCCGGATCCGGCCAGGCGATCGTCCAGGAATATGTGCGCTCGGTGGATGCGGGCGCCGCCATCTGCCATCTGCATGGGCCTTACACCGTCGATGAGAAAATCCAGGCTGACGGTACGAAACTCTCCGATCTGGACCTGCCGGGTTGGGAGCGGCTCAAGAACGCAATTACCGCCGTACGCCGGCCGGTGATTCAGTATGGAATCGCCAATGGCCGTTATCCGCAGCGGATCGAGTTGATGAAACAGCAGCCGGATATGATGTCCATTTGTTTCAACGCGCATGATGAGTGTTTTCAACCCGATCCCGCCTATCCGCCGGTAGAGTTGTACGGAATTCATTCCCGCCAGGAACTGGAAGGATACTGCGTGCACGCACGCCGGCACGGTGTCAAGCCCGAGGTCGAATCCTTTCACTATGGGGCCGTTTGGAACGCACAGCGCCTGATAGAAAAGGGGTTGCTCGCTACGCCTGTTTGGACGACCTTTTTCCTGGCCTGGCCGGGCGGTTGCTGGACTCCACCGACGGTTTCGGCGCTGCTTTACATGGACCAGCATAGGCCCGCCAACTTTAATTACAGCGTCAGTGTCATGGACCCCCGGACGCATTGGCGGATACTTACGCAGGCAATACTCTTGGGAGGTCACGTGCGTGTGGGCATGGAAGATAACCCGTATCTCGATCTGCGCGGAACTCTTGCCCGCAGCAACGCCGAATTGGTGGAGAAGATCGTGCGAATCGCCCGGGAACTCGGCCGCGAGATTGCCTCGGCACAAGAAGCGCGGGTGATAACAGGGTTGCCGGCGCGGTAGACGCCGGCGGCGGGCCGGTGACTTCCGGCGGGGGAACCCGCCGCAACAGCCTGGCGGTTACTTTGGAAAAAACCGGAACATTGGAGAATTGATGATGTGGGCCAGTTCCATCACCTTTGAAGACTACCCTTTGGAATCCCTGCTGGGAATATTGAAGGAGGTTGGTTTTGCCGGCGTGGAAATGAACAGGCCGCACTTGCGGCGGTGCCGGACACAAGAGTTGCGGGCAAGTTTTGTAAAACAGGCGAACGCACTGGGAATTCGAATGGGTGGACTCAACGTGGTGGGGGAATCTTATTTCCAGCCGTTTGGCAATGAGGCGCAGCTTGCGGCCACGGTGGAGGGCCTGCGCCAGGACGTTGATTACGCGCTCTCGCTGGGTGTTAAAGACGTGCTGATCTGGGAAGGGCGGGCTCCGGAGGGTACTACCGAGGAGTATTGGATCAGGCAACTGCTGCCGCGGCTGCTCGCTCTATTTCGGGCCGCATTGGCCTATGCGGAACCCCGGCAGGTTCGTTTTCTCGTGGAGCCTCATCCTTTCACTGTGGGAATGAGCGTTCGGTTGCTCGCGCGGCTCCATGACCAGCTGGACAGTGCGTATTTCGGCGTTACCTATGATTTTTGCCATTATGGGGTGGGGCGCCCGCATGATTATGTCCAGGCGGTTCGACAACTCGCGCGGCGCATCCGGCATGTGCACTTTTCCGATTCCGATCAGAAAAGTTCCGAGCTGCATTTTGCGCCCGGGGACGGAAAGTTGGACATCCAGGCGGTGCTCCACGCACTGCGGGAGACCGGCTACGACGGAAAAATCACTCTCGACCTGTACGGCCATCCCACCCCCATAGAAGCGGCCAAGCGGAGCCTTCCTGCTCTCCGCGCCGCTTACGAATTTCTCTCTCTGCAAGATTGAGAATTGGTTCTCGGTACAACGGTCGGACGAATGGTTGCAGGGATACGGTTTGCAAAAGGGAATTCGTTATGGACACACGGCTGCAAGGCCAACGCTGCCTGATTACTGGTGGAAATAGTGGCATCGGTCTTGGCATCGCAAAAGCGCTTGCGCAGGAGGGGGTGCGATTAATCATCGCCAGCCGGGATGATTATCCACAAGCCCTGGTGGAACTGCGCGCGATGGGCGCCGAAGTCGAATTAATCCAGGTTGATTTGCGCACCGAGGCGGCGGTGGCGGAGATGGTCCAACGGGCTATACGCCGCTGGGATGGGCTTGATCTGTATGTCAACAACGCCGCCATAGCCCGCCACGAACCGGTGACGCGGGTGACGGCGCAGGCTTTTCACGAAGTCATGGATATCAATTTGGGCGCTTGCGTCTGGGCCTGCCGGGAAGTGTGCCGGCACATGCTCCATCGGCGCGCGGGAAATATTTTGATTATCGGCTCGACCGTGCGGATATGCCCGGCTTACGGAGAGGCGGCCTACCGCATCTCCAAGATGGGGCTGAAAATGTACATGGAAACACTGGCTGTGGAAATGGCTCCCTTCGGAATTCGGGTCAACATGATCACGCCGGGGTATTTTTCCACTCGTCTTACCGCCGGCATGTCCGCCCGGCATCAGGCGCTGCAGCTACGTGAAATTCCGCTTCGGCGTCCGGGCGTTCCTGGGGAGTGCGGTTATGCCGCCGCCTTTCTTCTTTCCGATCGCCTGAGTTCCTATGTTACCGGGGCGGATCTGCTCGTGGACGGTGGATTGGCGCTGCGACCGCTGAAACTGATCGAAGATCAGGAAATTCTGGCTCTGAACCAATCGGGCCTGGAGAAGTAAGAAACTATCCCCCAGGGGGTTATTAAGTCATGCCGACAGTTGATTCACAAGTATTGTGCGCGTGGACGCAGCAGATATTTGTAGCCTGCGGAACTCCGCCGGCGCAAGCCCGGATCGTAGGCGACCATCTGGTGGAAAATAACCTGCGCGGCGTCGATTCCCATGGGATCATGCGCATTCCGCAATATGTCCAGGCGGTGCGCGATGGCACGATCCGTCCCGGTGCGGCCGTGGCGCTGGAACGGGAAACGGCCAATACCGCTGTGGTCGACTGCGGGTGGAACTTCGGCATGGTTGGTGGCATGCGAGCGATTGAAACAGCGGTGGCCAAGGCGAAGGCGCACACGCTGGGGATGGTCGTGACCCGCTGCTGCAGTCATGCCGGTCGCCTGGGCGCCTATGTGGAGTGGGCGGCCCGGCAAGGCATGATTGCCCTGGGATTCTGCAGCTCGCCGCGCCACGGCCATTTCGTGGTTCCCTGGGGTGGTCGGGAGGGGCGGTTGGCGACCAATCCGCTGGCTTTTTCCATCCCGAATGGCGACCAACCGCTGGTAGCCGACTTTTCCACCTCCCAGGTTCCGGAGGGCAGAATCCGTCTGTACAAATCCCGGAACCTTCCGTTGGAGGATGGCTGGATCATGGATGCCGATGGGCGCCCCAGCACGTCACCGGACCATTTTTATGGGCCGCCTCCGGGCGCCATTCTGCCGTTCGGCGGCAGGATGGGCTACCGGGGTTACGCACTGGGGCTGCTGGTTGAAATCATGGCTACAACACTCGCCGGGGAAGACTCCACCAGCGAACGCGCGGGCAATGGATTGGCGTTTATCGCCCTGGATACGGCGGCCTTTGTACAGCGGGGCCTCTATTACGAGTTGCTGCAACAGCTGGCGACCTATGTCAAGTCGTCCCGCCCGGTTGATCCGGAAAAACCGGTGCTTCTGCCAGGGGAACTCGAGCGGAATATCCGTCAGGAACGACAAGCGAATGGCATTCCGATTGACGACGCCACCTGGCGGCAGGTGGTTCAGACCGCGCGGGACCTGGGCTGTGAAACAATCCCGGTTCCGCCAGAGGCGTCTGAAAAATAAGAAGAAAGGAACCGCATCATGAACTCTTTGTTAACCGGCTTCTCATTGATTTTTTTCGCGGCGGTATGTGGCGGCGTCTTTGCCGTTCCGATCAAACTGCGGCGGCGCTTTGAGCTGGAAAATCTTTACGTAATCGCCGGAGCGGTCACGATGATCCTTCTTCCTCTTGTGGTCGGATCGCTGTTTCTGCCCTCCTGGCATGAAGCCATGATGCGGACTCCCGCGAAGGTGCTGTGGGTGGGACTGGGCTTCGGCTTCGCCTGGGGCATAGGCGCCGTTACTTTTGGATACGGGGTAAATTTGGCCGGCCTTTCACTGGGTTATGCGGTAATAATGGGGATCAATACCGCCGTGGGTTCCATGCTTCCGATACTGGTTCGCTCTCCCTGGGAATTGCATACTGCGGGCGGGTTGCTGATCGTGGGCGGGATTGCCGCCTGCATTGTGGGCGTGGCGATCTGTGGCCGGGCGGGATTTTTGCGGGAACACTGCGAATCACGTTCCGGCGGCGCGCCGCAAAAATTTGAGCCGGATGATGCTCCGGTCAAGCCGGCCTCGACCGCGGCGGCCGCAAAAGATCAAGCACAATCGCAGACGTCCGCGAGAAATTTTCGTCTTGGATTGACATTTTGCGTAATCTCCGGCGTTCTAAGCGCTTGCGCGAATCTGGGTTTCGCTTTCACTTCCCCGATCGCCAGGATGGCGAAGGAACTCGGCGGCCAGCCGATTATTTCCAGTCTGGGCAGTTGGTTCCCCGTGTACTGGGGAGGTTTTGCGGCGACGCTGCTTTGGTTTGGCGGATTGCAGGTGGCCAGGAAGAGCTGGAGAAAAAACGTGGGACGGGGCGCTCTGCGAGACTGGGGACTCGCCATGGTCATGGGGGTATTATGGTTTCTCGCCATGATTCCTTATGGAATGGGCGCTTATTGCCTCGGACAACTCGGAACATCCGTAGGATGGGCCGTGGATATTGCCTCATCGTTAATTGTGGCCAACGTCCTGGGTTTTTTAACCGGCGAATGGAAAACGGCTCCGCCGGGCGCCCGGCGGGCGCTTTTTACCGGCCTGGGCGTTCTTGTTCTGGCCATGGTCATTTTGGGCAAAGGAAACGCGATGTTGACGCACTGAGCGGCGGCGAATCCGCGCTGCAAAGGAATCTGTTATAATAACATATATTGATACACATTTTAATGGATCTTGATTATGCCCGCAGAATCTCCGTCGGCAATGTCTGCCCGGCGCCCCATCTCAAGAACCGCCGTGGAAAAAATGTTCCGGACGCTTTCCAACTGGAGGCGGTGGGGGAAATCCGACGAGTTGGGAGCTCCCAATCTGATCACGAACGCCAAGCGGATCGCCGCCGCCTCCCTGGTGCGCGAAGGAATTTGCCTTTCCCTGGCGCGCAATGCCAACCGGCAGGCGGCGGACAATTCCGCGCCTTTTGAGCATAAAATGATCCAAACGGGCGCCGGCAGAAATCCCGTCGCGGCTACAGACTGGTACGGCGTCGCCTATCATGGATACACCGTGACCCACTTGGATGCTTTGTGCCACGTTTTCCACAAGGGCCTTATGTATAATGGTTTTTCCGCCAAGGAGGTCGCGTCGGACGGAGCGAAACGGCTGGCGGTGACGGCGCTGAAAAACGGAATCTTCACGCGCGGCATATTGGTGGATATCCCCGCCTTGCGGGGGAAGACCTATTTAAGCGGGGCCGAGCCTGTCTACCGTGAAGATCTCCAGGCGTGGGAGCGGTTCAGTTCCATGCAAGTCGAACCGGGCGATGCCATTGTCCTGCGGACGGGGCGCTGGGCGCGGCGTGCGGAACAGGGTTCCTGGCCGATTGAGGCGAACTCGGCCGGCCTGCACGCCTCGGCGCTGCCCTGGTTGCGCGAACGGGACGTGGCCGTGCTGGCCAGTGATTTGGCCGCCGATGTGATGCCATCCGGAATCCCGCAGGTAAAAATGCCGATTCACCTCGTGGCCATCGTGGCCATGGGCATTCCGATCATCGACAATTGTGATCTGGAACCAATCAGCCGGGCTGCGGCACAGAGCGGGCGCTGGGATTTTCTCTTCGTGGTGGCTCCACTACCCGTGGAAGGTGGCACAGGATCGCCGGTCAACCCGCTGGCTGTATTTTAGCTCTTCGTCCATGGATAGCGGTGGCAAGGAGTATTTTACCGGTGAAAATCATCCGTTTTGAAGATTCCGCCGGCTACATCCAAACCGGAGCGCTGCAACCGGACGGTACGGCCCTGCGTCTGGAAGGCGATATCTTCGGTAAGTTCGCGCCGACTCGTCAGAAATTAGCGGTCGCCAAGCTCCTTTGCCCGGTAGTTCCCACAGTCATTTTGTGTATCGGTTTGAATTATCGTCGGCATGCGGCGGAAACCAAAACCCCTCTGCCGGAGTATCCCGTTTTGTTTCTAAAAAATCCCTCATCCATGCAGAATCCGGAGGATCCGATTGAGTTGCCGCGGTGTCTGGCCAGTTCGCAGGTGGATTATGAAGCGGAATTAGCGGTGGTGATTGGAAAGCAAGCAAAAAATGTGCGTGCCGCGCATGCGTTGGATTACGTGCTGGGATTTACCGCCGCCAACGACGTGTCCGCGCGGGACTGGCAGATTCGACGGGGAGGGACGCAGTGGTGCCGGGGAAAGAGCTTCGATACATTCTGCCCATTAGGGCCGGCGCTGGTTACGCCGGACGAGTTGGGCGATCCGAATCGGCTGGTAATTCAAACGCAGGTTAATGGCCAAATCCTCCAGCAATCCAATACCGCCGACATGATTTTTCATGTGCCGGAATTGATTGAATTTCTTTCCGGCTCCACGACGCTTTTGCCTGGCACGGTGATTCTCACCGGTACACCGGAGGGCGTGGGTATGGCCCGCCAGCCACCGCGCTGGCTGGTTGCCCGCGATATTGTGGAAATCCAGATAGAAAAAATCGGCGTCCTGCGGAATCCTGTGATAGAGGAAAAGCCTCTTTCCATGGATAAAGGGCGAGACAGGAAATAAAAAGGCCCAGGCGCCGCACCAAATGCGCCTGGGCGATAACAACCTCCAGCCACGTGGCCGGAGTTACACAGCACGAAATGTACTACGCCGTCGTTATGTCTCCAGCGTCAGGCGGAGTTTTTCAAGCGCCTGGTTTTGAATCTGCCGGACACGCTCCTTGGTTACGCCGATCATCTGGCCGACTTCTTCAAGGGTCATTGTCGCCGCATCCTGGTTATGGTTAAGCGCAAAACGCGCACCAATGACGCGCCGTTCCACATCGGTCAGATTGGCGGTGTTGTCGTTGATGACGTACCGGATTTCCTCTATGGCGTCGCGGCTCCTGGTCTGCCGGCGGTACTCCATTTCATTGGATTTCTCCATAGAGGGATCGAATTCGGTGGGGAACATACTTCGGTACCGGCCGACTTTGCCGGCGATGCGGCTGAAAGCTTTAAGAATGGCGCGGCAGGCGTAGGTGCTGAACTTGAATCCGCGGGCGGCGTCAAACTTCTCCACGGCGCGCAGCAGCGCCATGTTGCCTTCGGAAATCAGTTCGCCGAAATCAACATCGGCCATGCGGACGCGTTTGGCCATGGCCAGCACCAGGGCCAGATTGGCGCCGGTGATCAAAGCTCGTGTCTGGCGGACTCGGTCGTACCAGTGGGCAATCTGGACCGCCAGGCGTTTTCCCGGATGGGTGCGAAAACGCGCCAGCAGCCGGGCGGTACGTTTGCGGGCGTAGTTATAGCGAAGGAAAAGATGCTTTTCCTCCAGCGTGCTTAGCAGGGAAGATGAAGGCGCCGTGGTGGAAAGATATTCCTCCAGCATCGGGTGATACCAGCCGGTATTGGCTGTGCCAATATCCAGACCTTCATCAAATAGTTCTTTTTCCGCGGAAGCTCTGCGGAACATGGGGTTGGGGACATGATCCAGCGGTGCGCCTGCCGCCTCGATAACCAAGTCACGCTGTGCCTGACTCAGCGAAGCCAGAGCCAGTTCATGCCGTCGCGTTTGCGGGAACGCCGCGAAATGATCGTTTTTTATAGTGAGGCAAACCATACTGTAACCTCCTTGTGTAATCATCTTGCTCAGCCCAAGGCGCGACTCCCACGCCTTCCTATAAGTTAATACGCACAAAAACCAGGCTTCGGTGAAGCGGAAGCAAGAAATGTCTGTCACGCCATACGTAACATGCGGTTTTATAAGGCTTTATAGAAAATATTTTTCAGGATAAATTCTCCCTCGACTACCGGACACCTCACGGAATTTTCTTCACAATATAAGCGAACGCCCTGTCATTTCCGGTGGTTGCTCTAAACCCATGATTTGCAGCGCTGTAGGGGCCACATCGGCCAGAGAGCAGTTCGGTCGCAGTTTTTTATCTTTGAAGCGCTCGTCCACTACGATCAAGCGCACGTCGTAGGTGGTGTGACTGGTATGCGGGCAGTTGTGGACGGGGTCCCACATTTGTTCGCAGTTGCCATGATCGGCGGTAACAATGGCCGCACCGTCCATGCTCTTGAGTTTTTCCAGAAGTTTGCCTACGCAGGCATCCACGGTTTCCACGGCCGTAATGGCCGCGGGCAGATTCCCGGTATGACCGACCATGTCGCCATTGGCGAAATTCACCACGAAAAAGTCATATTTTCGGGATTCCAGCGCTTCCAGGACAATGTCCGTCACTTCGGAAGCGCTCATTTGGGGTTTTTGGTCGTACGTGGTCACCTTGGGACTCTCCGCCATTTTTCTCTCTTCCCCGGGAAATTTATCTTCACGGTAATCGTTGAAGAAAAATGTGACGTGTGGAAACTTTTCGGTCTCCGCCGCGCGGAACTGATGAATCCCCATGTTCGCGAGGTACATCCCCATGATATTTTTCATTTTTGGAGGTTTGGAGAAAATGACCCGCACCGGCAGATCTTCCTCATAAGCCGTCATGGTGGCGAAATACAGATTGCCGGGACGTTGTTTTCGTGGGAAGCCGCCATGTTTTTCTTTTTGGAACTCCGCCTCGGAATATACGAAGGCCTTGGTGATTTCGCGCGGACGATCACCGCGATAATTGAAAAATATGACCGCGTCATGATCCGCGATAGCCGCGGCGGCCTCGCCAATCACGGATGGCGTGATAAATTCGTCGCCGGCGCGGGAAGGCTCGGTCGGATGCGCATAATAGTCATCAAGCGCTTGTTGCGCATCGGGAAAATGCCGGCCGGCGCGAAGCGTCAACAAGTCGTAAGCCTGTCGCACGCGGTCCCAGCGGTTGTCGCGATCCATGGCGTAGTACCGGCCCACTACGCTGGCGATGCGACCAACGCCGATGTCGCGCGCTTTGTTTTCCAGTGCCGCCAGGTAGCCTTTGCCGCCTTGGGGAGCGGTGTCGCGGCCGTCGGTAATGGCGTGGATGAACACGCGATTACCGGGAAAATTTCTCCGGTGGGCCATTTCCAGAATGGCGTAGGCATGTTCCAGATCGCTGTGTACCCGGCCATCGGAACATAATCCGATAATATGGACCCGGCTGGCATGTTCCGAGGCGTGCTCGAAAGCGCCCAGAAGCGTGTCATTTTCAAAAAAAGAACCGTCTCGGATGCGGCGCGTGATACGCATGGTTTCTTGATCAACAACCCGGCCGGCACCGATGTTCTGGTGTCCCACTTCACTATTGCCCATGACACCGGCGGGCAACCCCACCCACTCGCCGCTGGTGTGAATGAGCGTATTCGGAAAATCGCGTCTTAGCGCGTCGTCCACGGGATGTCTGGCGAGTTTGATCGCGTTATAAGAATCCATCTCCGGATGCGGATTTTCACCCCAGCCGTCACGGATGATAAGCAGAAGGGGGCGCTTGCCTGGAACGGACGTCAACATGAAAATTTCCTTGTTTCATCTTCTGCGGTCGCCTCCAAAACAGCGATTCTACCGCACCGCCCCGCGGCGTCGCCACGTCCGGTAGGGGTACGCCACCATGAGTAACAGTATGACCCAAACGATGGAATTCTCAAGCCTCGGGTGCGGCGATGCGTTGCCTGTCTACCCGCAGGCAGGCCGGAGTTGCCGCGTGCCGGCGCGCAGCGGCTACTGGCGGAGGCGGTGCGGATAGAAGCGGAAGACTGGATCGCCGCCCGCGCCGACCAGGTCGATGCGCAGGGCCATCGCCAGGTGGTGCGCAATGGCTATCTGCCGGAACGGCAAGTCCTGACCGGCATCGGTCCGGTTCCCGTGCGTCAGCCGCGGGTGGAGGATCGGCGTCCGGTGGAACCGCGGGAAGGGCTCGATCGAAAGATTTTTCCGCCGTATCTGCGCCGGACGCAAAGCCTGGACGAAGCGATTCCGTGGATGTATCTCTACGGCATAAGCACCAATGCCAGGAGCGAACCGCTGGAAGCTCTGCTGGGACCGGCGGCCAAGGGAGTATTACCATCAATGTATCCCGGCTGGTCTAATTCCGGCGGAAGTGTCACCGGGATTGGCCGACCCGCGGCTGTGCGGGGTGCTGCGGTTTTTCTTGCAGGTGCTCCGGTTTTCCTTGCCAGCCGGGTCATTTCATGTTATGAAACCCGTATTGAGTGGCGCGGCGACGATCGGCGGAGACCGGTGGAGGCGCAGCGCACGGAGCACAAGGAGCGGTATCGTGCGGATAATTCAGACGTCTGGTCCGTGTCGCGGCTGCCGGGGGTTTACCTTGGCGTTCGCATTGATCGGTTTGATCGGCGCACTGGGGCTTGGTGGTTGCACCGGCAACCAGAAAGGATCGCGAACTCCCACGCTGTATGAGCAACTTGGCGGACAGAAGGGCGTAAACAATCTGGTGCATGCCCTGATTGTGAATGTCGGCAAAGATTCGCGCATTAACGGTAAATTCGCCCATACGAATCTTTCGCATCTGCAAGTACAGCTTGTGAATCTGATTGGTCAGGATTCCGGTGGACCGCAGATATACACCGGTCCAGATATGTATGCGGTCCACAAGGGCATGCACATCACGCCGGCTCAATGGAATTCCTTCATGCAGGATTTCGGATTGGCTATGCGGCAGGAGCATTTATCTGACTTTGCGCAGGCCCGCTTGCTGGGCATTCTGATGCCGATGAAGGTGGATATCGTCGGCCATTGAGCCGGACCCCGGAAAATAGCGGCGTGGAAATTCTTACTGGTATATCCGGTATGGAACCGGCAATATAAATATTGGCGACGACCTGCCGGACACTTCGCCGGCTGTTCTTCTGCCCACCGCCTGCCGGCCGGCGGGCAGTGCAGGCAGGACTATAAAATTGCCGCGCCGGGGGAAACGGACGAGTCAATCGGTTACCTTGACGATGACCAGGGTCGTATCATCAATCCGGCGGCTTAATCCCACAAAACGGCGGCTTTCCCAAATCATCTGGCGGCCTATCTGTTGAGCCGGCAGGTGAACATGGCCCAGAAGGGCGGCGCGCATCCGTTGCTTGCCGAATTTCTCGCCCGCAAAATTCATTGCGTCGGTCAGACCATCCGTATAAATAAACAACACGTCGCCCTTTTCCAGTTGCACGACCTGCTTGTTGTAACGCTCCGACGCATCCACGCCGATCACCATACCGCCTACGGTCAATTCCTGGATTTCTCCGCTACGGATCAGCAACGGCGGTTCGTGGCCAGCGGTGCAATAAGTGACCAGGCGGCGCGCATAATCAAGCGTACCGTACCAAAGCGTAACGAATTCGTTGCTTCGCGTGTCGGCGGTGATGGCGCGGTTCACGCGGTTCATGATTTCGTCGAGATCGTAGATGTCGCTGGCGTAGGCACGAATGGCGGCGCGGACCGATGCCATCAACAGGGAAGCGGGCAGGCCCTTTCCCACCACGTCGCCGACGGTAATGCCGACGCCGCTCTCGCCGAATCGGATGAAATCATAGAAATCGCCGCCCAATTCGAAACTGGGAACGTAAAGACCGGCAATATCGAATCCGGCGGCGTGCGGCGCTTCGGCGGGAATCATGCGGCGCTGCACTTCGGCGGCAATCTGAACCTGTCGTTGCAATCGCTCTTTTTCCAGTGCTTCCTGCTGGAGACGGGCATTTTCAATGGCGATGGCGGCCTGGCTGGCGATGGACTGCAGAAGCCGGACCTCAAAATCGGAAAATTCTTTCTTTTCCGCGGTATACACGCGCAGCACGCCTATCGGTTGGCCCTTGTACATTAAAGCCGCGCAGAGTACCGAAACGATGCCCTCGCGGCGCGTGTCTTCGGGATAGGCGATGCGTTTGTCGGTGGCCATCTCGGCCACATAGACCACCTTGCCGGTGAGCGCCTCGCGGTCCACGCCGCTATTGCCAAGAACAATTGGTCCTTTCTGCACATAGGCGTCGGAAAGATTAAACACACTTTTGATGAGCAGTTCCTGACGATGTTCGTCGAGCAGGCGCAGGGAACAGGCCTTTACGCCCAGGGCGCGGGCCACCGCCGAAGTGACGCGGTCGAGCGTCTGCTGGAGTCCGCGGGCGTCGCTGAGCATGGTGGATATATTGAATAATGTCGTTAATTCAGCGATTCGGCGGCGAAGCTGCATTTCCTGCTCGCACAGGCGGGCGATGGCGTTAGCCAACAGATAAAGAAACTGCACCCCGGCGGTTTTCCGGTGCAGCGTCTCCTGGTTGATGGCTTCGGCGAGGGTTCGCACCTGGGCGGCCGGCAGGTTAAGTTTCTCCGCCAGTTCCCGGACCAGAGCGGCGCGCATCGGCGCGCTTCTGGCCGGTTCAATCACGATACTTCCCAGCCGAACATTGCTCACAATAATTGGCGCGGTAAAAGGCTCTTCCAATCCGGAGTCGCCCTTCCGGTCGCGCGCCGCGGCAATGGCGGCCGAACGGGTCTCAAACCGCTTGCTGACGGTGGTTTGCGTCAGAGGCCGACCGTCCGGATCCAGAATGGTTGCCTTGACGTTGGCGACCGATGCAAGCGAATCCTGGATATCCTGCAGGGTTGCCGAATCAATGTAGTCGGTGAGCCGGGCGGCGGTGGGCATGGCGCCATCCGTAAGCGCCGATGGAGTCGGCGCCGCGGCGCCTCCGTCGGATGCGCGCGGTTCGGTCCCGGGGCCGGGCGCGGACCCGGACGGTTCGGGATTCGCCTCGGCCAAAGAGTCGCGCGGGGATGGCGTAGTCAAAATCGCCTCTGCCTTCGTGTATCTACGGCTCGTCTCGTGTGCCGGTCGGGAATTTCCCCCCGCCTGAAAGTATATCAGGCTCTGTCATTTGAAAAGATCGAGACCGCACCAGCCCGGGATACCGGGCTGGTTTATTACTTCTCCAAACCATGACTGGTATGCCGGGAAGCCGATGGGACGAGCCAGGCTTTGGCCAACACCGCCGGCCATATACCGCCGGTTTTCCACCCATCCCATTCCCGCAGAACCCGCTTGAGTTGGGTCTGCTGACCGAGTTGATAATCCAGGTATGACAGGAGGAACGCGGCGGCGTTGTTCTTGTGGCTTACCATCGCCGCGAGTTGTCTATGCGCGTTAAGTATGCTTACCTTCGGTAACAATGCGTTCAGATTGTAGCGCACCGCGGTGAGTTCGGGATGGCGACGAAAAACGAATTTAAGATTATACAAGGCGCTGGAATATAATTCCGCCGCGATCTCGGCGTTCGCCTGGCCAATAATGGGCAATTGATTGACCGGCTGCAACAACGTTGCGCCCTGGTAAGCCTCAATCGCCTCAATAAAATGACCCTGTTTCAGATATACCTGCGCTTTTTGCATGGTACGATTGAATTCATCGGGGAGGGGCGCGGCCAGCGAACTTAACGGTTCCACGCGCCGACCGGCGCGCAAGGCCCTGGTTAAAGACCGGGGAATATTCAGCGAGGCGGTTGGCGAAGTGCGGCCGGTTCGGCCCCGGGCGCTTAGCGAACGATCTGAGGTAGACTGGCCGCCGGCGCTCCGCCGGGCCGTAACAGGCGCGATGGGCAAACCGGTAAAAGGATCGATTTTGAGAATCCGGATCGATTGCGGATTCTCCGGAGCCAACGTGGTCAACGTCATGGCGGGTTTTCCCGCAAGTCCCGGACCACGAACGGAAATCTTCTTCCCACTGGCCAATTCAGACAGTAATTCCTGATACAAATCGCCTGAAACCGCGTTCTTGCCGGGTAGCGCGCCGCCCGTCAACCCCCGTATAGGCCGACCGATGCCGCCCTGACTCGTACCGGCTTCCACGCGGTTATTGATCGGATTAACGCGGACCATGCCCTGGACGGTAAAGTCGGATGGGCGCGCGGTTTTTCCGATCCGCTGGCCGCCCGCCGGGCTTGCCTTCTCGGGCGCGATTCGCTGGCTGAATGCGCCGGTCGGCGCAACATTGTACAGCGGATGCTGGATGGGGATCTGCCGCAGACCGAACAGGGGACTGACTTGTCCAATTGTTCCCACCGGCGGCGCCACGCTTGGATTATTCAAATACGGCGCCACGGCGTTGGCAGGGAAGAAAGGATTGCTGACATTCAAGCCGGCCCAATTATTCGGCAATGTTGAATAACCTTGCTCGCCCAGGGTGTTTTGTCCGAGCGATCCATTGGAATTCCAGTTGAACTGACCATTGACCGCTTCATTGATGCTTACATTCGACGCTCCGGCACTCAGGGCGGAAATCCGGGAGAGCTGCATAGCCGCCGGAGAAATTGGTTGGGAGAATGAAAACTGGCTGATCTCCGGAATGCGTGCATAGCTGGTCCCCCCGCCGGGAAGCGGAACCGGAACAACCCTGTAATTGATCTGGGGCTGGTACGGAACGGGCATGCCGCCGGAATTCATCATTCCATAAATGTTCGGATTCAAAGGCACATAGCCTGGTATGGGATTGTTGCTGCCGCCGGAGCCGACCTGGTTATTAGCGTCCAGAGCTTGCCCCGTCTGCACCTGTACCTGTGCCCGCGCATAAGGAACGGCCGCCAAAATCAGGACGGCGACAGCCGCCAGCCGGCATCCCCAACGGCGATTCGCGGCCCAAGGCGGTACTTTCGCCACCCTCGGCGGGTACATGGCCGCAAGCTGGCATTGCCAGCGACGATTCGTAAGATTCCGACAGGCCGGTCCCTTCCGCCGCTGTTGCTGTGTTGTGTGGACCTTTTTCATAAGGCACCTTCTGAAAATCCACAGGAAGCCGGCGCTTCCTGCCTTTCATTATAGCCCTGGCGATGTCGTGGATCATAAGCGCTTTCTCTCCACGATCTGCATTAAATTTCCTTCACAGTCCACGAATGAAATCAGCCGGCCGCCGCCCACGGCCTGCACCACCGCACCGACGAATCCCACTCCCTGGCCGGTGAGATGGGCGTATGCTTGGTCAAAATCCGCCACCAGCCAAGCCACGTGGCTAAGACCCGCGTCGTGACTTTCGCGCGGGCGGCGCACATGTTCGTTGCGCGGCATTATTTCCAGCATCATGCCCGCAAGCGTTGAATCATGGCCCGGCGGACCAATCAGATACGTGCGCTGGTCCGACGGCGGTTGCGGCCCGGTTTGTGCCATCACCACCAGTCCCAACATGCGGCGGTACCACTGGACCATCAGCTCGGTATTGTCCGCGGCGATCGCGACATGATCCAAACCACGGGTAAAATTTGTCATGAAAAATTGATTTCCTTCGCATGAATCCATTTCATCATCTTGCGCAGATTGCGGCCCGTCGTTTCCACGGGATGGTCCCGGTCGGTCCGGCGAAGGGCCTGGAATTTCGGTTTACCGGCGCGGTGTTCCGCCATCCATTCCCGGGCGAATTGCCCGGAGGTGATTTCATCGAGAATCTTCTGCATTTCCCGGCGCGTCTGATCGGTGATAATCCGCGGCCCCCGGGTCAGATCGCCGTATTCGGCGGTGTTGCTGATGCTGTAACGCATGTAGTTCAGGCCGCCCTGGTAAATCAGGTCCACGATCAGCTTCACTTCATGCACGCATTCAAAATAGGCCATTTCCGGCGGATAGCCGTTTTTCACCAGCGTTTCAAATCCGGCCTTGATTAATGCCGACAGGCCGCCGCAAAGCACCACTTGCTCGCCGAACAGGTCGGTTTCGCATTCATCCTTGAACGTGGTGTGAATGATGCCCGCCCGCGCACCGCCGATGCCGTTGCCCCAGGCCAGAGCCGTGGCCAGAGCGTGGCCGGAGGCGTCCTGCTGCACCGCCACCAGGCAGGGCACGCCGCCGCCCTTGACGAATTCGCTTCGCACCAGATGACCGGGGCCTTTGGGAGCAATCATCACCACGTCTATATCTTTATTAGGAACAATCTGCTGGAAGTGGATGTTGAAACCGTGCGTGGCGCCGAGCGTTTTTCCGCTCTTGAGAAACGGACCGATTTCTTTCTGATAGATTTCGGATTGCAACTCGTCCGGCAATGCCAGAATGATCAGATCTCCCGCCCGGACCGCTTCCGCGATGGGCATGGGATCAAAACCGTGTTCCATCGCCAACCGGCCATTGGCCGAATCGCGGCGATTGGCCACCACGACGCGCACGCCGCTTTCCCGCAGATTCTGGGCGTGGGCGTGTCCCTGCGAGCCGTAACCGAGCACCGCCACCGTTTTGCTGGCCAGACCGGAAAGGGGGGCTTCATTTTCGTAATAAATTTTGAGCGATATTTCGCCAGCCGCCATAAAACAGGACCTTTCATCAACAAAGAGGCCGTCCGTATTGCTGAAAAGTAAGATAACCAGACCGCGGGACGCGGTCAAACCGGAGGCAAAAAGCCTTCGTTCCCGGGCGGTCAATTTTTCGTCAGCCGCCTGCGAGCGGCGGCCCGCCGCCTGGCGGCAACATTTAACTTGGGTTTCGGTTATTGGCGAGCGTATCGCGGGTGGTCTTGGCCTGTTGGAGCAGGTCGGCGATGACGGCCTGGTCGCCGCGGCGAATCGCCGTCTGCAAAGTACGCAGGCGGCGGATAAAAACGGTCAACTGATTCATTACCGCCGGTTTGTTGGTAAGGAATATATCAGCCCAGATAACCGGATCGGCGGAGGCGATTCGCGTGGTATCCAGAAAACCGCCGGCGATGGCGGAAAGTGCTTGGGGTGTTTCGCTGGCGGCCAGAACCAGGGCGGTGGCGACGGCATGTGGCAAATGGCTTACGCTCGCCACCCATTGATCGTGCCGGCGGGCATCCAGGCGGCGCGTGTTCATCCCCACGGCTCTCCAGAGCGCCTCCACGCGGTTGGTCGCGGACTCCACGCGTTGCTCCGTTCGTGGCCCGCGCGCTTGAATCGGCGGGGGGCAAACCAGGCAAACGGCGTTCTCAAACAAATCGGGGCGGGCGAATTGCGGACCGCGTTTTTCCGAACCCGCCATGGGATGCGATCCAATGAAATCCACGTGATCGGGAAGCTCCTGGGCGGCCCAATGCATCACCTGCGTTTTGGTGGAGCCGACATCCGTCACCAGCGCTCCGGTCGGCAAGGCTTCGGAGATTCGTTCAAAAATCGCTGGAAATTGTCCGAGACTGGTCGCCAGAACCACCAGCGAAGCTTCGCGCACCGCTTGCGCCGGATCCGTTTGGGCGATATCGATGGCCTGGCGCCGCAGCGCGATGGACAGGGAATCGGATCCGGCCCGGCCGACACCGACGACACGTCCGGCCAGCGCGCGTTGCTTGAGCGCCAGGCCGAGCGACGCGCCGAGCAAGCCCACGCCGATGATGCTCACGCATTTAAAGCGGCAATCCTGCATGGCGGCGAAGTGTAAACGATCAACGAGTTAAACTCCATGCGCGTAGTTGTCCGGCCCATCAGGCGTGAATCAGCAGGGGAATATCCTGTGGCAATTGTTCCGCCACGCCCGTGAGCGTATCGCCATGAAGAACCCGCAGCAGAGCGCCGCGCCGCGATACGCCCATCAGCAATGCGTTTACTCCGTAAGTCGCGGCGAAATCAAGGATACTCCAGGCCACGTCGTGGGAAACGGCGTAAATGGGAACCATCGGCGTGGCAAGTTTCGCGCAGTGCTTCTGGGCCAGACGAAACGTATGGATCGCCTCGGCATCTTCCTCCAGCACCGGACCTTTGCCTTCGGTCTGAAAGGTCAGTTTCAGTTTTCGCACAAAAAGCACGAACAGGATCGCTTGCGCCTGATGGGCGTATTGGGCGGCGAATTCCAGAAGCCGCGGCGAGCCGCGCGTGGCCACCAGCACCTTGGGCATGGACATGTCCAATTTTGTGGCGGGTGTGCCGAAGGCGAGTTCGGCGGCCGGCGCTCTTTCCGCCGCGATCGCCGGCGTGGCGCGCAACTCCACCAGCAGCGCGCGGCAGAAATAAAGGGCCGTCACCGCCAGGCACAAAGCCAGGGCGCTGCCGGCGAAAAGCCACCCCGCGTAGAGCGGGCGGGAGGACAGGAAAGTCATCCCCAGCCGAAACATGGCCGCGGTCAGCAGCAATCCGGCCGTCCCGCTGCTGGCGAGCGTCCAGGCGCGAACAGGCGGTGTAAGGCGGGGAAACTGTTTGGTGTAGAAGCGAGCCAAAAGGCCGCACGTTAAAACAGAAAGGGCGAAAATCAGCGCTTCGCGCTTTTCCAGGGCAAGGGTGATTTCCACAGCCGCGAGAATCAGCGCGATCAGGGCCAGGGCGATGCGCTTCCAAACGGCCACCGGCAGTTTCCGGTTCACAACCACGCTGGAAATGTTGATGGTAATGGCCCCGACCACACCAATGGCGTATAGATCGCCCAGTGTCGAGAGACTTTGGAAAATGCTCAGGATCAGAACCGGCACCACCACCGCGGGAATCAGCGCCAGCCACGGTACGCCGAAAGTGTTGAGCCGCGCCAGCATCCGCGGCAGTTCGTTGTCTCGGGACATCGTGTACTGAACGCTCATCATGGCGCCGACGGCGGTATTCACCGCGGAGATCAACAGCAGGCCAAATACAATACCGCAAAGCCAGCCGAAAGCCTTGCCAACGTAGTCGCTGGCCATCACGCGCATCACCGCGTTTTGAATTTCGCTTTCGCGATCGTCGTGGCGGTCCAGTTGGCGTTTCCGCAGGATCAGTTGCGGGTGCATTTTCCAGTCGGGATGGATCCGCTCGAACCGGCGTACCTTTTCATGCAGCGCCGCGGCCGGCGTGTGAAATCGTTCCGTCGGGCGGGCCGGGTTGGGACTCAGGGCGTTCATGCCCACCGCCAGCAGCAGATTCAGAACCACCACTTCAACCAACACGGGATAAATGGTTTTCCGGGCGGTCCTGGCCACCGGTCGAACCATCACCCCCGTCATGTTTGCCACCGCTTCCACACCGGAAAGCGCCAGCACCACATTGACAAAGCTGAACCATTTGGCACCGATGTTGCCCGAGAGTTTGCCTATCGGCACAATGCGATGCCAGCCGACCAGAAGGTGCGGGATGCTGAACACGGCGAGGATCAGGGTCAGCAGCATGGTGGCTTTGGCCACCACCAGCGCCGCCACGCCCACTTTGCGCAACCCGAAGTAATTCATCACACCGATCAGTACAATCGCCACAATCGCACAAAGGGGGATGATTTCGCCATGGTTGGGCACACCCAGGTAGTGCATGCCGTCGTATGCGGACATGGCCGCGGTGACAATGTAGTCCGCACACAGCAGCAATGCCCCGACTACTGCCAACTGCCGGCTGAGTTGCCGGGCTGAAGAATAAACGCCTCCGCCATCGGGAAAGCAGGGGCAGATCACCGTATACGCCCAGCCGACCAGCGCCACCAGTATGCCCACTGCCAGCACATACCAGAAACTTTCGTAGAGCGAGTAATAAAAGGCCAGCCCCAACACATAAAAACGACTGGTTCCCCAATCGCCGTAAAGAATCGCCCCCGCGTGATACCATTTGAGTTCCCGTGGCCGGTTCCGGCTTTGTTGAACAGGGTTGTCGAGCATGAATCTGTCCCGTGCCGCGGTAGACGTGCGATGATCAATAGACCGTTATTCCGCCCCGATCAATCCTTTTTCTCTTCTTGGAGCCTGTTGCCCCCACGATTTATCCCAAATACCACGATGGAGAGCCGGAAAAGGTATTCTTACGTCCAAAGACAGCCTTGGCAATAGCGCCAACAGGATGAATTTCAGTCGGCATGATCGGCACCCCTTCGCGTTATTTTCCGCCCGCCCTATTATATTTGTTTTGGTCGCACTCGCCCCTGCGCGCCAGGCTCACATCACAGGATGAACATCTGGATGCCACGGGCAATTTCCATCGTCTCTCCGGCGAGCCGGCGGGTTTATTCCGCCGGGATTATCGCCGGCCTGCACATCGTGCTGACCATTATTTCACCCACACTGAATCAGCGCCGCCTTGCCCGACGCAACGGCGAGAACTTTGTCGTTGCGCAATTCCACCGCCGCCGGCGTGGCCGCAAACCATGTCATCTGCAGCATCCAGCGTGTCGTGCAAGACCAGGTTGGTCGTGAAAAGGTCCGCCAGCAGCGGTCCCGGCGGATCGAACTTTACGCGCGCGAACGCCACACGCGGGCCGGATCGCGCAGCGGCATCGCTCTCGGCCAAGTTCTCGTAAAGAGAAATCGTCCGCTGACACTCCTGGTAACTGGCGTGGTAGAACAGCGCCCCTCCTGGACCTTTCATGGAAAACAGTATCTCACTTGCTTAAATTCCGCTTACGCGGTGGGGCGGGGCAGACGGCGGGGCGAACGGTAATGTAATGGAATTTACGGGATTTACCGTGCCCGGTCACATCGATTATAGAGTGCGCCAGTTTGTAGCTAATGGTAAATTTTCCGGGCGAAATGGGCTGGTCCCTGGTCGCTGGTCCCGGGCGACGTGAGAAACAACTACATTATTGGTGTAGTGGCTTCCGTGCGAACCAACACCCCTCTTTTCGAACGCCACCGGAAGAAATATCGTTTGCCCTGACTGAAGATGAAAAGCCCGATATTTAATATGGCAGAGTCGCACAAAGCGTCTCCTGTGCTGGTATTGGCTTGCCTTCCAGCCCATCACCAGAGGATGTGGCAAACCACCGGGCTTGTCCCGACGGTCGTTGAAAATAGAGGCGGCTCGGATAACTTGAGGGTATCGGGATGTTTCAGGATCAGGCTATCAGAAAGGGTAACCGTTACTACACCGACCTTTTAGCTCAAGAATAGTGAAGCGGGATGTCGATAAATAACCTGGATCAAGGCATGACCAGGAGTTCAGGCATGGAAGCTGCGGATATTGTG
>JAJYDU010000148.1 GCA_021790475.1 Planctomycetota bacterium
TGTGCAGCGACCGAAACAATCGTCGTACTGGTGCAGATAGTGTGTCAACGCTGGTCGAATTCTCAGAATCGCGTCAGCTTCCATGCCGGGACTCCTTTCAGAAATACGGCTCCTGAAAGGCTTCCTCGGTCAGCCAAGTACATTAGCTTGAGCTTTTGTGGCGTTGTAGTAGTAGTAGATGCCCTTAAAATTGGGCAGATACGCGGGCAGCGTCAAGGCCAACATCCGCAGCGTCCCGTCGGAAGCGGTCCACGAAGGAACCTTTAATCCATCCTTTAATTCACCCTTGTAGACAATCTGAAGAAACCTGTGCCGAGTATCGGGCATCTCCACCGTGATAACGTCCTGAATATCCGGCAGGGCTGTTTGTACATGTTCGATCCATTGCTTATACCGGGCTATATCCGCTTCGCGCAGATACGCAATAACCCAGGGAAGATTGCTGCCGTTCACATTGAATAAGTTGCTTTGGCCCGGAGGGCTGCTTTGCCGAAGGGCCAGGCTGTTCAGCATGAGCTTTTGCGTTCCGTTGACAAGTGTTTCGCGGAGCCAGGTTGATACGGGAAATTTATGTTCGTCCTCCGGCATTCCGGCCAGGGCCTATTTCCTCGGCCCAAGCCGGATTGATGGCGCCCACCCGCCTTTGCCTTTCTGTGTTTCAATTTCGGAATAATAATTATCATTGGCATCGTAATTTTTTCGAACGGCCCTCCTCTTGCCGAAGCCCACGCGGCCTTGATGCATAATTGTTCCGGGCGGGCGCCGGGGATTCGGGAAGAGCATATCTTTATCCAGCGGCGTCGTTTCGGAAGGACGGCTCTGTAAAATGACCTGCTCGTCGAGAATATGATATTCTTCAACGGGCGCCGCAATTCCAACGGAAACCTCGTATCGGGCACATCTATATGCTTTATCGCTCTGAAGCAGCCTTACCCGCTCCTCCGGAATTTCCAGTTCCACCGCCAGCTCCAATCTATCTCCCTGGCCGCAATAGAACAAATCTTGAATATTCGTCGATCACTCTCTTATCGCCCGGTCCAATCCGTACCGCAACAGATCGCCAAGGAATCCCGCCACATCCAGAAACGTGGTCTTTCCGCTCGCGTTCGGACCCACCAGCACATGAAATGGCGCCAACGGCCGCTTTACGTAACGCAGGCATCTGTAATTCAGAGCCTCGATTAATCGAATCATGTTGCGGCCTCGTCTGTTTTCGCCAAGTGCGTCCCGCGCTGTGGAGATTGAGATTTCTCCCACATTCGAATGCGGTCAAGACAAAGACTTACCTGCCTGCGTACTCATAGGGACGGGATGTCCCGGCCACGGCTCCAACCCCGCGATCATGGCAACGCGCAGAATATCCATGAGGTATTTCCGGTCAACCTGGCTGTCTCAATTCCCTAATAACAGGCGTGGCAATAAATCCGGGCAGGGGTTGAAAAAACCGCCTTTTCACGGGAGTTCGGAAGCCCACCGGGATAAACCCGGTGGCTCGCCGGTCGGGTTGATGTGGGATGCCCGGAAAAATTGCCACGCCCCAATAACCGGCACACTCCACGCGTCAGGCCGAGAACCCCCGCAGCGGATAAATTCTTGTCCCATTATGATGGCGCGGCGCCATGGCGGAATGCCCTATCTTTTTTTTCCGCGGCGTGCCGCGCCCCGCGGCGGTCCAAACGGCTTCTTGAATTGCGGCCTGGCGGATGGTGAAACCGGCGGCGGACGAACGGCATCTCCATTACCCTCCACGGGAAGAACGGGCTGGTCGATCTTCTCGGGATTGACCCGGGGCGGCACTCCGAAGCGCGTACCTTCCGGCGATATTTGCCGGGCCTGGTTGAAGCCGGAAAATCCACGCGACGGAGGATGCCAGCATCGGCTCCGTTCCGCTTCGACGATGATTGCACAGGCTTCGGCGGGATCGTCGGTGATGCGGAAAATGTTCAGGTCCGTCGGATGAATCGTTTTGTAACGTCCGGCCAGGGTGGTTTCCAGCCAGGCGGCCAACCCGCCCCAATAGTCGCTGCCGATAAGCACCAGCGGGCGCGGATCGGTCTTCATGGTTTGTATCAGCGTCAGCGCTTCGAAACATTCATCCAGAGTGCCATAGCCGCCCGGAAAACAAACAATGGCATGGCTGTATTTGACGAACATGGTTTTGCGCACAAAAAAGTAGTGGTGGTTCAAGCTGATGGTTTGATAGGGGTTGGCGTTCTGCTCGTTGGGCAGGCTGATGTTCAGTCCGACGGATACCCCGCCGGCGTCTTTGGCGCCGGAATTGGCGGCCTCCATGATGCCCGGCCCGCCTCCGGTGATAATGGCGAAATTCCGGCGGGCGAGCATCGCTCCGAGCACGCGTGCCTTGTGATAGTAGGGATCGCAGCGCGGAGTGCGGGCCGAACCGAAAACAGTCACCGCCGCGCCCAGGTGGGCGAGCGAATCAAATCCTTCGACGAACTCCGCCATGATGCGAAATATCCGCCACGTGTCGCGCGCGCTCGGATCGCCGGGAATCATCTCTTCGTGTTCGTAAAGCATGGCTGCGCCTCCGTCAATGCCGCCCGCCTATTATCATGCGAAGCGATACGCCTGACCAGCCACCGCCTCGAAAGGCTTGGGAATGGCCATCGCGGCCGGCAATATCGACAGGAGTGCGGCAAGATGAAATACGTCCGGTCTCGGGCAACGCCATACGGAATTGCGGCGCTGTTTCTTTTTATTTTGGGCATATCCGTCGTAGCAGGCGGGGTTCCCGTGACCCGAGCCGGAATGAAAATCGCGCTGATTTGTTCCGGCTCCATCACCGACGGCGGATGGAACCAGCAGGGACGGGACGCCATCATCAGGGTGGGAAAAGAAATGCACGCGCACGTTTCCGTTGTGGAGCGCGTTTCGCCCGTTCGCGCCGTCAATGTCATGCGCGATTACGCCATGGAGCATTACAGCCTGGTGATCGGACACGGCTATGAGTTTCTTATCCCGGCCACGGAAGCGGCCGCCGAGGGTGAAGGGACTCGTTTCGCTGTGAGTGGCGCCGGCAAAGCGGAACCCAATATTGCGACGCTGGATTTCAATATTTCCGAACCGTCATACCAGCTGGGCGTTCTGGCGGCCATGCTCAGCAAAACCGGAAAGCTTGGCTTTATCGGTGGAGAAGCGATTCCTCCGGTGGTCGCCGGGTATCGCGGATTTGTGGCCGGCGCCCGCAGCGTTAATCCACATATTACGGTCGCCCAGGCGTACACAAGCTGGGATCAGCCGGCGCTTTCCAAGAGTCAGACCGAGGCGTTCATTCAGCAGGGAATCGACGTGATTTACCAAAATGTGGATGCGGCCGATCGTGGCGTATTCGAGGCGGTGAAAGCGGCGGATAAAAACCTCGGGCCGGATGGGCATCCGGTTTACGTATTCGGCTCCAACCGCAATCAGAATAATAATTCCACCTGCGGTCCATATACCCCGGCCAGCGTGGTGATCCGCCTGGGGCGGGCGTTTTTACAAATCGCCCGGGAAGTGGAGCATCACCATTTCCAACCGGGCGTGATCCGTGAGAATATGCGGAATCATGTATGCGTGCTGGTCTTGAACCCAAAGCTCAAGGGAACCGTCATCACGAGGGCCATGCGGGTCGCGGTGGCAAAAGCGGGCCGGGAACTTCTGGCGGGCAAGATACACATTCCGACCAGGTAAAAACAACAATGGATGATGAGATATTTCGGCAACTGTTCACGACTCTTTACCACGGGCACGCCCCGCCGCCCGGATATAAGCCGGATATAAGAAGGGTGACATGACACTAAGCAGGAACGCGGAATCACTCAGCAGCAGGCACGGTCCCTCGGGGAGTCGTCTATTCCGCCCAAACCACGGCACACGGAGCGTGCCAGCTACGATAGCGGGAATACGATGGCGGGAAAAGGTTCTGTCCATCTTTCGGCCGCATTCATTGTGCGTTCCTACCTGGCTGTTTGCCAGGGAAATGCACGGCCGGGACGAACGCCTGTGGTGTGGAACCGCGGCCGGGGAGCAAACTTACTCAAGACCGATGACGTAGTATAAGCAATGATTGTGGTGTGTTCATGTTCACTTTCAGGAGACGCCGTGATGAAGATTGATAAGATGTTGAGTCGGTGTTTGGTTCTATTGGGGACTTCACTGATTCTCCCAACCCTCAATGGGTGTTCACAACAGATGCCCTACCGGACCGCCGCGAATATCAGCTATCATTCGACAAGTGTTCAAAAATCCTCGCATAAGGTGGCGGGGCGGGTGGATCATACCATGGCTTCACTGGCGGCTCTGATTCATAAGCCTTCGGGTAAACTCAGAGCGGGGTTTGACCGATTCAGCGGAGAACTCAGTTCGCTCAAAAGCGGTTGTTCCCATCTCACCGGGGCCATATCAAAAGTGACCGGTGCGCAAGCGAACTATATGGCCGCCTGGGAAAAACATGTTCAGGGCATCAGCAACCCGGATATCGCGGCTGCCGCCAGGGGCAATTATCATGCGGCGCAAAGCGATTTTTCACGATTTTCAAAGAGGGCCAAAACCACCGAAACCGCGGGCGGCAAACTGATCGCGTATCTGTACAACATGAAAAAATACCTCGCCTCGGACCTTAGCGCCGACGGTCTTAAGGGCGCCGCGAAGCTTCTGGGTAAAGCGAAGTCCCACGCCGCGATATTCAAACACGATCTGGTTAAGCTGGAAGATGATTCCGTACGACTCGCCGGTGATTTGCGTCCCGCCGTAGGGGCGACGTAATAACTGGTCGATACCACACGCACACGGCATTGGGCGGGCAAAAGAATTGTGCTGATTCTGAACAATTCCAGTTGACACAAGGTCAAACGCCTGCCCCAAAAGCATATTGAGATTGTCTATCTTCCGCCTTATTTTCCGGATTTCAACCCGATCGAAGGTTTCGGGCGTGTGCACAACAGCCGCTGGTTCAACAATAAACCAAAGAGGCGTGGTATGGAGATGATTTTGCGCCTTCCATTGCGTGCATGGCTTTCTTCCGGAAAATGACCCGCTCAGCGGGCGGCTCTCCCGGAACGCGGACTTTCATCTTCCTGCGACTCCACCAGTCGATAGCCCACGCCGCGTACCGTGCGAAGCATCCATTGAAAGTCGCCGAGCTTTTTTCGCACCGCCGTGACATGCACGTCGATGGCGCGATCGGTCACGTACACATCGGTCCCCATGACACGATCGGTAAGCTGATCACGGGAAAGAACCCGGCCACGGGCGGCCGCCAGCGCGGTCAGCAGCTTAAACTCGGTCGCGGTGAGACTCACGGGCCTGCCTTCCAGCGTGATTTCGTGCCGGGATTGATCGATCAGCATCGGACCGCTGCGCAGCGCCTGCTGGCCCGGTTCAATGGCCGCCTTTCTTCGCAGGACGGCTCCGACGCGCGCCATGAGCACTTTCATGGAAAAAGGTTTGGTCACGTAATCGTCCGCGCCCAGCGAAAGACCAACGACAATGTCGGTTTCTTCGCCGCGGGCGGTAAGCATGAGAATGGGAACCGCGGCGGTCGTCGGGTCGCCCTTGAGGCAGGTGGCGACTTCCTGACCGGAAAGATTCGGCATCATCAGGTCCAGAATGACCAGATCGGGAATCTGCTTGCGGGCGATTTCCAAACCCGTTTTGCCTTCATACGCGGTAAGAACTTCGTACCCATGGCGCTGAAGATTCATGCTGATCAGTTCGACCAGATCGCGTTCGTCGTCGACAACCAGAATGCGCTTTCTACGAGTCATAACCCATCCGCCGGCTTACCCGTTCATGATACGGCGTTACCCGTTCACAATGTCTTATCGAAGGTGCGGCGTCAAGCGGGTGTTCGCCGGGTTAATCAAATATTAGCGGCGTCGCCACATTTCGTTAACATGATTTTGTCACTTGATTATTTGATCGGCACTATTCATAATAACGTCATCACAAATTTTCGGACGGGTTGCGGGCAGGAATAACCCGTCCGCATAAGAGATTCGTGCCCGCACTTGATGATTCTTCGAGAGCGGGTGTTTGCGTATAACCTGGTGGCCTGTCGCCCCCGGGCGATTCCCGTATGGAGGGAGTCAATTCCATGCGCTGATCGCCGTTTTCCGCGAAGCGGCCGTATCCGCCGGCGATCTCCCGATAGCCATCAG
>JAJYDU010000149.1 GCA_021790475.1 Planctomycetota bacterium
AACCACGAAGAAACGGTGAAAAAGCCAACCCCCACGGCACGATTGTAAACCGCCAAGACGCCAAGGGCGCCAAGAAGGTGTTGGTAAACACAAATTGCCGCAACAAGCACAAAGAACCGCGGATTCCACGGATCACACGGATAGGAACCTCGGTTTATCCAGGTAATCCATGTCATCCGTGGTTCAAAGTAGTTAAAAAAAGTTCTTGGCGTCCTGGCGGTTCAAAACCGTTTCCGTGTCTTCGTATGCGATCTGCGGCCACGCGCGGGCCAAGGCCCGCGGCTAAACGTGACTTCGTGTCTTTGTGCCTTCGTGGTAAATCGCGGCTTGCGGCTAACCCGCGTCCTGGCGGTTCAAAACCGTTTCCGTGGCTTCGTGTGCGCTGCGGCCACGCGCGGGTCGGGGCTTATGGCTAAAACGTGTTCCGGTGGTTCCCCAAATATTCCTTGGCGTCTTGGCGGTTCAAAACCGTTTCCGTGTCTTCGTGTGCGATCTGCGGCCACGCGCGGGCCAAGGCCCGCCGCTAAACGTGGCTTCGTGTCTTTGTGCCTTCGTGGTAAATCGCGGCTTGCAGCTAACCCGCGTCCTGGTGGTTCCCCAAATATTCCTTGGCGTCCTTGGGTGCGTATCTGTGTCTTGTGAACTGAAAGGAGTTCACCATGGAATGATCCGTCAACAACGATTGCGGAAGTAAAGATACCGGGGGCGCCGGATGCGGGAAATCCGCCTGTCCGGTTCGGGGAGGGGGGACGCAACGGCAATCGTGCCGCTGTGTCCTCTACTCTGCTGTCACTTCGTGGTAAGAATGTGCCGTTGTTCGGGTGCAGAAGAGATTCGGCGGGGCTGCTTCGGGAACGCAACCGCGTAATCGGTCATGCACGTCCCCCAACTGGGGACGTGGCAATTTTTCCGGGCATCCCACATCGACCCGACCGGCGAGCCACCGGGTTTATCCCGGTGGGCTTCCGAACTCCCGTGAAAAGGCGGCTTTTTCAACCCCTGCCCGGATTTATTGCCACGCCTCCCAACTGGACCCGGCGTCCCGGCGCGTGCCGGAAGCCCGTCATCATGTTAACATAGCCGTTTTGTTGACCGCGGACGGAAATCAGACCAAATGCAGGCATTGTGGCGCGTCATCCGGGGTGTGGGTCGATACCGGGGGAAGGTCATCCTGGCCTTTCTCTGCGCCATCGGCGTGAGTCTTTCCTACGCCTCCGGCGTCGCCACCATGCTGCCGGTGATGAAAATTTTTATCAGCACCGAAGGGGTCCATGGCTGGGCGAATCAGATTGCCGTCCAGCAGCGCCTGCATCTGCGTTTTCTCAATCTCGGCTCGTCGGCCCGCCAGAACGCGCTGGCCCTGATTGTCCGGCGCTCCACGCGCGCCACCCCGGCGCCGTTGAAAGCATTGCGTCCGGGCGATCAGATTGTCCGCGTGCAACTTCCCGGCGTCGCCGGCGCGGTCGAAGCGCAAAGCCGCTCCTGGCTGGGCATGATGGCCCGATTGGCCGCCGCCCCGCGGGGCACGCCGGTCCGTTTGACCATCACTTCCAATGTCGGAACGCATCGTCGCCTGATTCTTATGACCATGCCCGCCCTGCGCTGGTACACGCGCCAGTTCGTGGAGCTGGTGCGCCTGCTGCCGCTGAACGCCTTCGGCAGTCTGCTGTGGGTGGTTCTTCTGTTTATTGTCTTGTGCGTGGTGGGAAGCGCTTTTCGCTATTACCAGCAGTATTTGAGCATGACCCTGGCCGCCCGGGTGATCATCGATCTGCGCCGCCGGCTCTACGACCGGATCGTGCAACTGCCCACGTGGTATCTTTCTGAAAAAGGAAGCTCCGATCTGACCAGTCGTCTTACCCAGGACACCAGTACGCTGACCGATGGCGTAGCGACCCTGCTGGGCAAAACGATGCTCGAGCCGATCAAGGCCCTGACCGTAGCCCTGGTGGCGCTGTGGATCGACTGGCGTTTGTTCCTGGGAACCATTCTGGTGCTGCCGGTGATCGGTCTGATCATCCGCAAGTTCGCCCGCGGCATGCGCCGGGCCAGCCGCCGGGGTCTCGAACAATGGTCCGACATGCTGGGCATCATCACCGAAACACTCTCCGGGCTGCGCATCGTAAAAGCGTATGGCGGGGAAGGCTACGAACGGCGGCGTTTTGCCCGCGTCAACCGGCGGATATTTGAACAGATCGCCCGCTTGAACCACTACACGGCGCTTTCGCGCCCCACCGTGGAAACCATCGCGGTGATTCTGGGCAGCATTCCCATGCTGGTGGCGGCTCAATTTGTCTTCCGCGGCGCCATCGGCCGCGATTCGTTTTTTCTTCTGCTGGTTTGTTTCGCCGCCATTTTCGAACCCCTGCGAAAACTCTCGGATGTGAATTCCAAGCTGCAGCAGTCCAACGCCGCCGCCACGCGCATCTTCGAAATCATGGACCTACAACCCGAGCCGAATCACTCCCACGCCCTGCCCCGGCTGGCCCGCCACAGCCGCTCCATCGAGTTTGATTCCGTAAGCTTCATCTATCCCGGCCACCGGCAACAGGTGCTTACCGACATCAGCTTCCGGGTCCGGTGCGGACAAGTGGCGGCGGTGGTGGGTGGAAACGGTTCCGGCAAAACCACGTTGCTTTCGCTTCTGCCGCGGCTTTACACGCCCAGCGGCGGCCGCGTGCTGATCGACTCGGTGGACATCGCCACCGTGTCGGTGGCGTCGCTGCGCCGGCAGATCGGCCTGGTGACCCAGGACACCATCCTGTTCGCCGATACCGTCTACAACAACATCGCCTATGGCCGCCGGCACGCGCCGCGCCGGCAGGTGCTGGAAGCCTCCCGCCGCGGTTACGCCGATGAATTCATCGCCGCCTTGCCCGCCGGCTACGAGACCCTGGTCGGCCCGTCCGGTATGCGTCTATCCGGCGGCCAGCGCCAGCGGATCGCCATCGCCCGCGCCATTCTGCGCGATCCGGCCATCCTCATTCTCGACGAAGCCATGAGCCAGATCGACTCCCAGAGCGAATTCAAAATCGCCCTGGCCCTCAAGGAGTTCATGCGCGATCGCACCACTTTGGTTGTCGCCCATCGCCTGGGAACCATTATCGCGGCCGATCTGATTATCTGCCTGGACGCAGGCCGGATCGTCGGAGCCGGTTCGCACGCCGATTTGCTTTCTTCCTGCGACATCTACCGCCGGTTATATGAAAAACAGTTCCGCGACGCGGGCGCCGATTCCGCCGGGGCGGCGGCGACAACCGGTTGTACTCAATAATATATTACTATATAACAATATATTGCAATGCGTCTCCGGCCCTCCGGCGCCGCCGCGGGTAGGGCCGCCGCCCGGCGCCCGCCCGCCGGGTTGGCAACTACGGCGAAATATCATTAAAAATCACAAAAATTCGATTTTCACATACCGGGCAAACGCTCGTAACATGCCGCTTTATAAAGAGTTACAATAAATTTGTTGCCCCATCAGCCTTAATGTAAATTTAACACTCGTCTAACGTTATCAACATTGCCCTGGTTTAACCTCAATGGCGTTGGATGAGCCTGGGCGTGCCGATGGAAGGCGCGCCACGCCCGTCCGGGTACAAGGAGATGGCAATGGCAGCGGCAGCGGTAAGCAACGAGTTACACGCCCGGGAAGTGGCGGAAGCCTTGAACGAAGTGAAGTTCACCGGCTTCCACCTGCGGGCCATTATCACCGCCGGCATGGGGTTCTTCACTTCGGCTTATGACCTGACGGTCATCGGCACCGCGGTGGTGCTGGCCAATATGGAATGGCACGCCTCGCCGCTGATGATCGGCCTGGTCACCTCCATCTCCCTGGCCGCCACCGTTCTGGGCGCGTTTGTTTTCGGAACCATCGCCGATCGCATCGGCCGCAAGAGCGTCTACGGCATCGAAGCGGTTCTGATGACCATCGGCGCCGTGGGCAGCGCGTTCGCCGCGGGACCGATCTCCATGATTATATGGCGCAGCGTCATGGGCTTCGGGATCGGCGGCGATTATCCGCTTTCCGCCGTGATCATGAGCGAATACGCCAATCGCGAAAACCGCGGCAAAATGGTCGGGATGGTTTTCTCGTGCCAGGCGCTGGGCTTTCTGGCCGGGCCGGTGGTGCTGTTGACCATGCTCGCCGCCGGCGTCAGCCACGATCTTTGCTGGCGGATCGCCCTGGGTCTTGGCGCAATTCCCGCCGCCGCGGTGATCCTGCTTCGCCGCACCATGCCGGAATCGCCGCGCTGGCTGGCCCGCGCCAAAGGACATGGCGCCAAGGCCGCCCGGGACCTGGCCTGGTATTCGGAAGGTACGGTCATGGCCGCCGGCGCCGATCGTAAAATCCGCGAGCCGCTGAGCAAGTACGTTCTGGCCCTGATCGGCACCGCGGGTGCGTGGTTTGTGCTCGATTACGCCTATTACGGAAACACCATCTGCATGCCCCTGATTCTGAACCATCTGATTCCCGCCCACACCCACAATGCGATGTTGATCAGCACGGCATGGAACGTGATTATCTTCGGTCTCTTCGCGGTCCCCGGTTATGTCTGCGCCTTTATGTTCTGCGACAAACTGGGGCGCAAGCTTGTCCAGATGGTGGGCTTCGCCATGATGGGTCTTTTGTTTCTGCTCATGGGCGTTGTGCCGGGTCTTTCCGGCGCCGTGGCGCCTTTTTTGATTCTCTTCGGCCTGAGCTACTTCTTCATTGAATTCGGACCGAACGTGACCACGTTTATCCTGGCCGCCGAATTATTCCCGGTGAACCAGCGCGCCACCGGTCATGGCATTTCGGCCGGCGTCGCCAAAGCGGGCGCGTTTCTCGGCGTGTTCCTGTTCCCGATTATCCAGAACTCGCTGGGCACCAATGGCATACTGGTTTTCTCCGGTGGTATGGCGGTTGCCGGTCTTATACTGACCGCCATCTGCATCAAGGAGCCGGCCGGCAAGTCGCTGGAAGAGACCGGCCAGGAATCCGGCTGGGAACCGGCGAATCGCAAGCTTCCGTTGGGTATGCCCGTCGGCGCCGGCGTGTAAACAACGAGCCTCCGGGCCGGGAAGAAATATGCGGACGTGAACCGGCTCTAACCGGACTAAAGCAATGGTATGCCGTTTACCTTGGCGGCCCGCTACAGGGCCTCGTCATTCGTGACCAACGGCACGCCAATACGCATCGCCAATTTCAGCGACCAATGTCCCGGGGCGCCCGCCAAGACTTTCCAGCAGCGATTCGGTTGGCGCGGCGCACTCATCCGCGAAGCACCAGGCCATGGTAATGGACGTGTCGAAAACCCACTCCATTACGGGCGCCCCCGCCGGATCATCGGCTCGGCACATTGTTGTGGTCAACGAGCTCAAACCCGGGTTGGATAAGAAGCTTTACGAGCGGGCTCTGATATTAAAACTGTATATCCGCGTCATCCGCGTCATCCGCGTCATCCGCGGTTAGATCTTATGGCGTTTGGAGGGAGATCGGATCCGTTTGACGGACAGGCCAAAGGCGCAAAATTTCTGTTCCAATTATTACTCGTCGCTATTCCTGGCCTCTGACCGCCTGGGGATCGAACGTGGTTCTCGCTAACTATTGAGACAGGCTCAAAGCTTGTTTACACTTGGCGGTCACAGTGGCGGATGTGGCCGGGAGTTATTATTTACCGCCGATTACGCTGATTACGCGGATAGGGACGATGCTCGATGAGAGTTGAACTCGTGCATGAACAATTGAGCCGCCAGATCATCGGCTCGGCAATTGTTGTGGTCAACGAGCTCAAACCCGGCTTGGATGAGAAGCTTTACGAGCGGGCTCTGATATTAGAACTTCAGGCGCGCGGTCACGTCGTCCACCGACAGAAACGATTCCGGGTCTCCTATCGCGGGCACCATATCGGCACTTTGATTCCCGACCTTATCGTTAATGATTTGGTGTTGGTGGACACCAAGGTGGTTTCGGTGTTTACGCCAAGCCACGTCGCTCAGATGACCGGATACCTTGCCATCACCGGGCTTCAATTGGCATTGCTGGTGAACTTCAGTCAAGCGACACTCCAATGGAAGCGTGTGGTGCGTCAGCCCCAACCGAGCGACTGATCACATTCCGCACGGGTTTAATGCGACTCTGTTATGTATCCGCGTCATCCGCGTCATCCGCGGT
>JAJYDU010000150.1 GCA_021790475.1 Planctomycetota bacterium
CGAATATGCCCGCCCCATTTTGCTCGATGAAATCGCCCGCGCTTTTCCCGATCTGAAAATGGTTATCAGCCACCTCGGCTACCCGTGGGTGGATGAGGCGCTCACGCTGATCCGTAAACATGAGCACGTGCTGGCCAACCTTGCCGGCCTGCTCGGCCAACCCTGGATCGCCTACGATGCCCTGCTGCGGGCCTGCCAACTGGAAATAACCGATAAACTGCTCTTTGGCAGCAATTTTCCCTTCGCCGCCGCGGCGGAAAGCATTGAAACGCTTTACAACATCAACCAGTTCGCACGCGGGACAAACCTGCCGGTTATTGAGCGTGAATACCTGCGGCATATCGTGGAAAATGACGCGCTGGGACTGCTGGGAATTCAAACGCCGTCCGGACGGGTGCTGGCGGCCTGGCCCAAGAACCGGCGCTTGAGCCGGGGCGGTTGATTGGCGGCGGAAAATGGAATTGTTCAGCTTTTTCCCGCCGCGGTATAAGAAGATAGCGAGAGTCGCTATCAACTCACCTGCGCTCTAAAGGGACCGATGAAGTTACAACGCGCCAAAACCAGCCGAACGCTCGGGACGAATACGTGTATCATCGGCGATGGCGCCATGGGCACTCTCTGCGCGATGATTCTGGCCCGGAGCGGACATGCGGTGCGGCTCTGGGGCCGGCGGCCGGAGCACATCGCCGAAATCGCCGCCACGCATGAGAATAATCTCTATCTTCCCGGTGTACGCCTGCCGGATCAGATTGCCTTCACCTCCGATGACGCAACGGCATTCGACGGCTGCGCTCTGATCCTCTTCGCCGTTCCGGCGCAGTATATTCGCGGCGTTTTAGAACGGCTCAAGAATCACATTCCACGACTCGTGCCGGCGGTCAGCGTGGCCAAGGGAATAGAAAACCACAGCCTGCTGCGGCCGACGCAGATCGTTCAGGAGGTGATCGGAGAAAGGCCGCTCGCCGCCCTTTCGGGTCCGTCCATTGCGACGGAAATAGCCTGCGGCCTGCCCGCCACCCTGGTGGTCGCGTCCCGGGACGAACATCTGACCGGGCGGGTGCAGCGCCTGTTCACCAGCAGTCATCTGCGGATATACCGCAATACGGATCTACCCGGCGTGGAACTGGCCGGGGCGGTGAAAAACGTGATTGCCATCGCCGCGGGCATTCTCGATGGATTGCGCGCCGGCACCAATGCCAAGGCCGCTCTGCTCACACGGGGATTGGTGGAAATAACCCGGCTGGGCGTGGCGATGGACGCGCGGCCGGAAACCTTCAGCGGACTGGCGGGGTTGGGAGACCTTGTGACAACCTGCTTTGCGCCCGCGGGGCGTAATCGCACCTTCGGCGAATTCATCGGCCGCGGCCTTGCGCCTCCGGACGCGGCGGCGCGCGTGCGGGGCGTGGTGGAGGGTATGCCCACAACACAAAGCGTGGTGGAACTGGCGCGGCAACACCGGGTGGAAATGCCCATCAGCCAATGTCTGCACGCGGTGCTCTTTGAGAACAAGGACCCGCGCCAGGGCATCAGTGATTTGATGGGCCGGCAACCCAAATATGAACATGTTCGCGCCGCGCCGCCGGCCGCAACGGCAAGAAAAACCGGAGCATCATGAACACGCCGGCCATCATGTCTTTCAGCGGCGGCAAGGACAGCGTCTATGCGCTGTATCGTAATTCCTTATCCGGCGAATTTTCCATTCAGGCGCTGGTGGCGACCATCAGTCGCGATTTTGACCGGGTCAGCATGCACGGCGTACGGCGTGAACTGCTGGAGTACCAGGCGGCGGCGCTGGGGCTGCCGCTGGAACTGGTCTACGTGGCCGCGGCTACGGACAACCGACAATACGTGGAGCGAACCAACGCGGCTTTTTCGATCTGGCGACAACGCTCCGTGGAACACGTGATGTTCGGCGATCTGTTCCTGGAAGATCTGCGCGCCTGGCGGCAGCGGCAGCTTGCCGCCATTGGCATGCGCGGCGCTTATCCAATTTGGCGCATGGATACCACCGCGGTGGCGCGTGATTTCATCACCCTTGGATTCCGGGCCGTCCTGGTATGTGTGGATACCGGGAAACTGCCGGCGGCGTTTGCCGGCAGGGAATTTGACAATCATCTTCTGACCGATCTGCCGCCGGGAGTGGACCCGTGCGGCGAAAATGGCGAGTTTCACACCTTTGTATATGACGGCCCTCTTTTTCAAAAAGCTGTTCCGATTGCGCCCGGCCAAACGGTGATACGCGGGCAATTTTCCTATCGCGATCTGCTGCCTGCAGGGCCGATGCCATCCATCGGCCGATCGTAATCGATTTCTATCGCTTCGGTTTGCCGAAACACCGGTTCCTCATAGAATAGCGATGAGGAATCGAACATGGTTTTAACGGGAGCATGAACGTGCCGGCCTGGGTTTATTTTCCGCTTGCGTTCGCGGCCCGGCAATGCCGGCGACTCGGTGCGCCCATTGTCCGGCGGACGGCAGGGCCGGTGTTTTTTGTTGTGGTGGGCCTGCTGGCGCCGGGCGCGCCGGCCAAAACCGCGCCGGCGGCCGGCGATCGTGGCCGGCCCCAATTGCCCACCATCAGGTTGAAACTCGCCGACAAACCATTTCTTCTATGGGTGGCCCGCACGTCCGCGCAACAGGAACGTGGATTGATGTATATTCGCCATCTACCGGCGAAGCGGGGGATGATTTTTGTTTTTTCCCGTTCCCGCCCCGAAACATTCTGGATGAAGCACACCTGGATACCCCTGGACCTGCTTTTTCTGAATAAACATGGCGTAATCATGGGGCATTGCACCATGCGGCCGGACCATGGCCGGACCCTGTATCCCAGCCCCGGGCCGGTTCGCTTCGCCATGGAACTCAACGCGGGTATATGCCAACGGCTTGGGCTGAAGGATGGGCGAAAAGTTATTCTGCCCGCCAGGCTTGTCGCGCCGCCAACCAGGCACAAGAGGGGCTTATGACCAAAGAGCCGCTGTCGGAGAAATCCGGGGAATCGCCGGAAACAGGCCATTGCCCCCTCGCGCCGTCTTCGGCGACGAATTCCGGCCTGTCTGCGTGCCACGCACCGGCCGGCGCGCCGGGATTGCCTTATGGCGCCGCCGGTTTGAAACGCCGGCGACGGCGAACATGGCGCGGCTGGGCAGGCGCCGCCATCGCAGGGGTAGGCCTTGTGCTGCTGGCGACACTGGTTCTGCTGAACATCCGTCCCGGCTGGTACCGCCCGCTGAATCCAACCTCCAAGGCGGTGCTTAACCATGCCCAGGAAGCGCAGATGTCGGTCTTTCGGCTGCGCAATGAGGCGCTAAATCCACGCCTCCGGCGCATCACCTGGCGCATCACGCAGAATCAAGTCAACAGCCTGTTGGCGGTGGTATACCAGGGGGCCGATGGAGTTTCGCCGCGGCGCCATCCCGCCTCTCTGGTCCGGCCCTTCGTGCGTTTTACCAACGGCCGCATCACCTTGGCCGTTCTGGACCGGCAATGGATTGCCGGCGCCGTCATTGCGGTGGGCATCGATGTTCATACCTGGACCGGCAAAAAAGTCCCCATGGCGAAAATCCGTATCGACGATCTGCATGTGGGGCTTCTACCCCTGCCACGATCGCTGCTGATCGACCGCCTGGAGAATATGCTGCCCCATCTGGGGCCGCCTCTTGGCAGAATCATTGCTGTCTACGCCGGTTCCGGCTACGCCCGCGTGATGACGCCGCAGATCTTGGCCCGACTTGCCGCCTTGCTTAAGGGAAAGCCTTTCCCATTGGAACTTCGGATCAACCATCGAAACATTATGGTGCAGAAAATCCTGCTGCGGGCGGCGCATGTCAATAGCCGGGGCAGGCGCGCGCCGGCCGCGCTGACCGTTGAATTCACCCCGCCGTGATATGCCGCGCGCGTATCCATACGCGGGAACCGTTTGATCCGTGGTTATCCGCATAATCCGCGGGTAATCCATTGGTACTGCATTATCATCCACGGAATTTCGCAGAAGCATATTTATATTCATGGCCTATTCCCCAGGTCTCTTTCATTTCCTTCCGCGATTTTCCGCGTGTTCTGCGGATAGTCAGCTATCTCCGCGGCCGCGGCTCCGCGTGAACTTTCCGCCCGCGCGCGACTGCATTGCCGGTGAGGACACCCGCGTTCCCGAGAGATCGGTCATTTGACCACACAACGAGGAGGTGGGAATTCCCGATTTCCGCGGCGGGCGGAACTTTCGTGAACGATTCTACATGGATGTTGGTGCGGGAACCCGCGTTTTGATATTCCAGGTTACGCAGTTCAATACGCCGCCCTCATGGGCCAGCTTATTCGACGGAACCGTGATGATTCGGCTCTGCGGGAACATTTCCGTAAGTATTTTTTCCGCCGCGTCGTCCCGTTCCATCCCGAACACCGGCAGAAGAATCATGTTACGAATCTGGAGGAAGTTAATGTATACGCCCTTGGCGGAATCGATGCCATCCTTCTTCTCGTTTACCGGGCAGTAGGGAAACGGCACAAGCGCGAATCCCGGCAACGCCTCGGCCAGCCGCCGGCCAAAACTGGGATTGCATAACCGGGGATCACACTTGCTGTAATCATTCACCAGCAACGTGCGATCATTCACGAACCGCACCATCCCGTCCGCGTGACCGATGCAGTCATAAGGCTCTTTCGGGACTATGAACAAGCGATCTATCTGGAGCAGTTCCCGCAACCGCTTTTGAAGTAGTTGGCAGTCCATACCGGGATTTTCGCAGTATATCTTGTCGGTCATGATGGCCGCATCGCTCCACCGCACGATATTCCCCCCATCAATCACCAGATCGGATTGCACGCAGTCTTGCGTGAGCGGGAGCAGGCGGCAGGCGTTTTCCGTGCGGAGTTCCGGATCGTCCTTGAGATAATCCGGGTCGTAGCGAAACTGAACAAATTGATTCTCATTGATCTCAATGGGCATGAAGTCCCGCACCCAGATGTCGTTGGTATTATGTATAAACCGCAGTTGCCCGCCCAGGGCGGATCGCATGGCCTCGTCAATATCGGGGTACTGCTTCCGCATCCGATCGGATATGTAAACGATGTCGGTCTGATGGTCCGGAATCATGTTTCTCCCGTTGTTCAAAGGCGTCCATAACCGTATGCCGCATTTGGGCTGATCGCACAGGAAACACTGGGTATATTGGCCCGAAGACGCGCATATCCAAGGGGAGGTAATAATGAGCGATTCAGTTTGTCTTGGTCTTGTCCCAGTTTTCCTCTACGAATTCGATGTAACGGAAAACATTTTCCACGACGCGCTTCGTTTCTTTGCAGCGTTCGTCTATGGTGAGCCATTTCAAGGCCATAAAATCTCCTGGTGGGGAGATTTTCCAGCATCCAATTGGCCACCAAGCGGTAGATATGTGGAATCCAACAGGAGACTCAGGAGGCCCTGCATGATATTCCTTCTTTAAAAGTTCGAGTAGTTTTGAGAATCTACCTTCATCGTACACCGACTTGCCTTCGTGAGTTAGGCGCAAGCCGTAATATAGCATGTTAGCCTTGTTAGCACGTTCAATTACGAATTTACATTCGCCGTGATCGGCAATATTTTTCTGGCAATCTTTCTCTGTCACAGACACTGAACCATAAGCTTCTTTCAATTGTGCAAAAATAGCTACAGTAAACCTTTGCGGCGCAATCTCGTCAAAGGCTTTCTGGATGTCATTAACAATATATTCTGTTAGCACCAGTTCCGCGGCCGAGTTAATGTCAGGCAAGTGTCGGATGATGGACGGGTACGCCTTCAGAAGGGCGATAATCTTTTCCATATATTCTTTCTCCATAGGATCGGCTCCAACCAATTGGGCGACGACTTTCTTGTATTGTTGCAACGCCTGGTTGATGTTCACATATTGGTACGTCTCGCGCAGACATTCCTCCAGCCACGTCAATATATGTTCCTTATACGATATCCGATGGTATGGGAAATCGCCGGCCGTGCCGGATATCTTACCATCCAACGTCAGGTAAAGCAAGACGGCTTTCTTCCCACCAGCCGTGACGAATGATACACCAAGGTAACCGCTGCCGGGGCGGGGACGCCTCAATGGCCCCTGCGTGGCGCAGCACACCGACGCTCGTCGTGATAAGGCACGCGAGTTTCCACGGGGGCGGACGGG
>JAJYDU010000151.1 GCA_021790475.1 Planctomycetota bacterium
GCCACGCGGTTCATCCGCGTGGCCGACCGCCGGGATAAACCCGGCGGCTCGCCTTTTGCCGTGTTATCACTGTCGCGTCGGCGGCTCGCCTTTTGCCGTGTCATCACTGTCGCATCGGCGGCTCGCTACTACGAATCGCGGATGCGATAACGTCCCCGCCGGAGGGGCGACGGGCGAGTTCGCGGAATGCCAGGCGACCCACGGGGTTAATTCTTGCGAGATCATCTTTCCCACGAAGCGAGCCACGCGGTTCATCCGCGTGGCCGACCGCCGGGATAAACCCGGCGGCTCGCCTTTTGCCGTGTCATCACTGTCGCGTCAGCAGCTCGCCTTTTGCCGTGTCATCACTGTCGCATCGGCGGCTCGCCTCCTGCCGTGTCATCACTTTCGCGCCGGCGGCTCGCCTTCTGTCGTGTTATCACTGTCGCGTCAGCGGTTCGCTACAACGAATCGCGGATGCGATAACGCCCCCGCCGGAGGCTTGTCTACCGCACAACCCACCCGGCGGCAATTGCCCGCTTTCAATCCCGACCCCGCATCAGGAAGATCAGCTGTGACTCCTCAGGCACCAACGTTTTGCATGTATTTAGAGCCTATCCCAATTCTCAATAGAGATAGGCTCTTATGTCCCCAAGTCGTGGCTGACCAGATATTTCTTCTGCTGTTTAGTTAGCGCATCGATTTTGATCCCCATGCTTTTGAGCTTCAGGGCCGCAACCCATTCGTCCACCGCAGCCGGCACGTCATGCACCTTATTGTCCAGCTTTCCACGATTTTTCACCGCCCACTGGGTGGCCAGGGCCTGCACGGCGAAGCTCATGTCCATCACCGAGGCCGGATGGCCATGCGCCGCGGCGAGGTTGATCAGCCGTCCCTCGCCGGCAACCAGAATTCGCCGGCCGTTCGCGAGCGTATATTCATCCACGAATTCCCGGACCTTGCGGCGGACTTTTTTGGCGCTTTTTTCCAGCGATTCCAGGTCCAGTTCCACATTGAAGTGGCCGGAATTACACACCAGGGCGTTGTCTTTCATGGCCTGGAAATGCTCCATTCGGATCACGCCGGCGTTGCCGGTGACGGTAATGAAAATATCGCCGATCCTGGCGGCCTGGTTCATCGGCATCACTCCGAAACCGTCCATGGCGGCTTCAATGGCCCGGATCGGATTAACTTCCGTGACAATGGTATTGGCGCCCATGCCGCGGGCACGCGACGCCACCCCCCGGCCACACCAGCCATAGCCGCAGACGACCACTTTTTTTCCGGCAATCAGGTGATCGGTGGCACGGATTACGCCGTCGAGAGTGGACTGGCCGGTGCCGTAGCGGTTGTCAAAAAAGTGTTTGCACTGGGCGTCGTTGACGGCAATGACGGGAAAGCGAAGAATACCGTCTTTTTCCATCGCCCGCAGACGAATCACACCGGTGGTGGTCTCCTCCATCGAAGCAATAATGTTCGAGGCGAGTTCTTTTCGCGAAGAATGCAGCAGGCTTACCAGATCCGCCCCGTCATCCATCGTTACATTCGGCTTGATGTCCAGCGCCGCGTTCATGTGGCGGTAATAAGTATCGCGGTCTTCGCCCTTGCGGGCAAATACCGAAATGCCGAAATCCTTCACCAGCGAGGCGGCATTGTCGTCCTGTGTGGAAAGCGGATTGCTGGCGCACAGGGCCAGTTCGGCTCCGCCCGCCTGGAGCGTGCGGGCCAGATTGGCCGTTTCCGTGGTGATGTGCAGACACGCGGCCAGGCGAACACCCTGGAGCGGCTTTTCCCCGCGGAAAAGATCGCGGACCATGCGCAGCACGGGCATGTCCTTGTCAGCCCATTCGATCCGCTTTTTGCCCTCCGGCGCCAGCGCTAAATCTTTCACGTCGAACTTGCAACTCATGAAAAACCTTTCAGTAAAATGTTTCCCTTGTCCATATTCCGTCCATTGCCATTTCGCCAGCGCGTGTTTTTTCAGCCGGCGGCTTCTTTATTGTGTGCGGGTGGAATCCCGGCATGCGGGTCGTTCGGCCCGCATGACGAACAGATCCGGAACCGCGACGCGATTTTCCCGCCAGCGGCTTTTCCGGGCCGGCAGCGTATGCCAGCGCGCCCCTGCCAGGCCCGCCGCCGCCAGTTGTTCCTGGAGCCAGGACGGCTCAAATCCCATCCAGCGGTGTCCCATTTTTTCACGGAACACATCCACCTGGTGCGGCAGCAGGTCCACAATCAACAACAGGCCGCCCGGTTTAATCGCCCGGCAGATCCGCGCCAGAGCCCGGGGTATATCGGCGATATGGTGCAATACCAGTATTGCCAGGGCCACATCCAGTGTTTTGGGGGGGACCGGCAGGTTTTCAATCCGTCCCGACAAAAGTTCCACGTTATGCAGTTTGAGGGCGCGGACACGGCGGCGGGCCGCGTGTCGCATGGCCGGGGAAGATTCCACGGCTATTATTTTTTTTACATAAGGCGCCGTCAGGGCGAACATGGCGCCTGTGCCGGCGCCCAGATCGCCCAGGGTCCAGGACGGATTCAGCAGCGCCAACATGGCTTGCAGGTGAAAGGTTTCACCGAACCATTGGCTGCGAATGGCGTCCCACTGGGGCGCGGCGGCGACGAAAAAGTCGGGGGCGCGCTCCTGGCGACGCTCCAGCGCCTGGGCCAGGCGGCGGGCGTCGCTCGGAAGTTGATCGTCGTGGAGCAGCGCGTCGCCGGCCGGCAAACGGAGCCTCCGAATCACGTTCTGCGGCGCCGAACCGCCGAGGTTATAAAGCATGGCGGTTCCAGCGCGGCGCCCGTCCACGACGCCGCCATCGACCAGCGATTTGATATGCCGGCTCACGGTGGACTGGGGCAACTTAAGCGCTTCGGACAAATCGCCCACCCGCAGGCCAGGTCCGGAAGTCCGCTCCAGCAGACGCACCATGCGAAGGCGCGTGGGATCGGCCAGCGTGCGCAACAAGCAGGCCCAGCGTTGCACCGTCAGGGCGCCGGCAGCGCGGAATCTCTCTGGCGATAATCCTTTCATCCGGATAGAATGATAATCACTGGCGGTCGCCGCGGCAAGCGCCGATGGAACAAAAGAAAGGACCGGATCGGATGTATCCGCTGAAATTCGTTCCCGTATTCCAGAAAAGGATCTGGGGCGGACAGAAGATAAAACAACTGCTGGGACGACCCGTACCGGCGGAATCGGCCCGGGCGGCCGTGGGCGAATCCTGGGAACTGGCCGATCTGCCGCCCGGATCGGTCCAGGGCGATTCCACGGGCGCCGCGCCGGATGGCAGCCTCAGCAGCCTGATTGCCAACGGGAAACTGGCGGGAAAGACGTTGCACCAGGCGATTCTGGCGGAACCAACGGCTATCATGGGCGCGGCCGGCAACGGTTATTTTCCCCTGTTGATCAAGTTTCTTGACGCGCGTGAAAATCTCTCCGTGCAGGTTCATCCCGACGCCGCCTACGTTCAAAAACATCCCGGGGCGCATCGCAAAAGCGAGGCCTGGTATGTGCTGGCGGCCGAGCCGGGAGCCAAAATTTACAAGGGTCTAAAACCGGGGGTGGATCGGATAGTTTTTTCCGCCGCGGCGCGGTCCGGCCGGGTTGAACCGCTCCTGCAAGCCGTACCCGCCCGTACCGGCGATTGCCATTATCTTGAATCCGGCACGGTGCATGCGCTGGGCGCCGGCGTACTGGTCGCGGAGGTGCAAACGCCCAGCGACACCACGTTCCGCCTGTTTGACTGGAATCGCCTGGGGGCGGATGGAAAACCGCGGGAGCTGCATATTGAACCGGCGCTGGAGGTGATCGGTTTTGACGCGGCGGCGCCGCCGCCCGCCCCGGCGACGACGGACCGTTGGCGCGGGAATGGGCCGGGGCGGAGCACGGAATTGGCGCATGGTCCGCATTTTTCCATTCGGCGCGTTTCCCTGGAGCAGGGCGAAGACGCGGTGGCCGGCGGGCGGGCAGTTGTCTGGATATGTATTCGCGGGCAGGGCGTGCTCACATGCCAGGACTCCGGGCCCACCGCCTTTGCCGCCGGCGAGACGCTATTAATCCCGGCGGGAATTCGGCGACCGCGCCTGGCGGTGGTCAGTCCCTGCACGTGGCTGGAAGCGCATCTTCCGGAATCGTCCGGAAATTGATGGGGATTATGAAAGTACGTCTGCAAAAATTCATGGCTGATTGCGGCGTGGCGTCGCGGCGACGTTGCGAGGAGTTGATTCTTCAGGGACAGGTGCGCGTGAACGACCGGGTCCCGGATCGTCTGCCGGTGCTGATTGATCCGGAAAAAGACCGGGTGCAGGTCGGCGAAGAGATCGTAACAACGCTGGCGCCGGAAAAGCCGGTCTATTATCTGCTGTACAAGCCCAAGGGAGTGCTGGCGACCAACCGCGATCCCGCCAGCCGAAAGACCGTCCAGGAGTTGATGCGCGGCGTTGGCGCACGAGTGTTTCCCGTGGGCCGGCTGGATATGGATGCCCGCGGCCTGTTGATAATGACCAACGACGGCGAGCTGGCCCATCGACTTTCGCATCCGCGTTATGGAGTGGAAAAGACCTACGTGGTAACCGTGGAAGGAAAGATGGGAACCGAGGCGATTGAACGCATCAAGAAGGGGATGTGGTTCGGGCCGGCGCCCGGTTCACGGCGGGTGGTGCGAACCCGGGGGATCAAAGCCAGGGTGCTGGCGCGCGAGCGGCACAAAACTCTGCTGGAGGCGAAGCTCACGGAAGGAAAAAAGGGGGAAATCCGGCGGATGTTGGCGCGGGCCGGTTTTCACGCCCGCGATCTGTTCCGCGTGGCCGTCGCGGATAAAATCACCATTGAAGGTTTGTCGCCCGGCGAATTTCGGCCCATGACCGATCAGGAAGTGGACTGGCTGCGGAAGGTCAGCTCGCGCGAATATCACGAGGCGCGCCGCGCCGCCACGGAACAATGGTACGAACGCAAAGAAATGCAAAAAGAACGGCGCCGCCTGGAACGCCACGCACCGGGCGATGGCGGCGGAAATAGCAGGCCCGCCAAGTCATCCCGCCCATGACGGGCCGGGGTGCTGCGGCTTAATCGGAACAGGAAGAAAAAACGGTTTGTTTGTATTAGGAACAGGCCTTGACACAGGCATCCGCTCCCATTGAATACGCCGCCGGGGCAATCCATCACCGGCTCTACGAAGAACCGCTGGCGCGCCATCCGTTTCTGGACGTCCTGCAGCGGCGCGTGATGGTTTTCGACGGCGCCATGGGCACGCAGATACACGCGGCCGATCTGCCTTTGTCGGATTACTGGAATCTGGAAAATTGTTCGGAAGTGCTGGTATTAAGCCGGCCGGACGTAATTGAATCCATTCACGCGTCCTATTACGCCGCCGGCGCCGACACCGTGGAAACCAACACTTTCGGCGCCGGAAAAATCGTGCTGGGAGAATTCGGTCTGCAGGACCGTTGCCGGGAAATTAACCGCACCGCGGCCCGGATCGCCCGCCGGGCCGCGGCGCGGTTTTCCTCGCCCGACCGCCCGCGTTTCGTCGCCGGTTCCCTGGGACCGGGAACCAAATCCATCACGCTGGGCGACGCCACCTTCCCCGTGATGCTCGATTCCTACACGGAGCAGGTCCGCGGCCTGCTGGAAGGGCAAGTCGATGTGATTCTCATTGAAACATGCTTCGATATTTTACAGGCCAAAGTCGCCCTGATCGCGGCTTTGGATGCCATGCGGGAAATGGGTATCCGCGTGCCGATCATGGTGCAGGTAACCATGGAAACGAACGGGCGGATGCTGCTGGGCACCGAAATGAGCGCGGCGATCGCCACGCTCGAAGCCCTTCCGGTGGACGTGCTGGGCATGAACTGCGCCACCGGCCCGGAGCCGATGCGCCCGCACGTGGAAACGCTCAGCCGCCAGTGTACGCGTTACATTTCCATTCAGCCCAACGCGGGACTGCCGATCACGCAGAATGGTCAAACGCATTATCCCCTGGGTCCGCGGGAGCTGGCCGAGGCGCACCGCGAATTCGTCGGCACATTCGGCGTGAATATTGTCGGCGGTTGCTGCGGCACCACGCCGGAACACATTCGCCGCGTGGCCG
>JAJYDU010000152.1 GCA_021790475.1 Planctomycetota bacterium
ACGGGCGGCGGTGTGTACACCGGCGGAGGCGTGTAAACGGCCGGCTGCGGCGGTGGAATATAAGCCGGCTGTGGAGGAACGTAATTGTAAATCACTGGTGGAGGAACATAAACCGGCGGCGTGTATACAACCGGCGGCGGACAATAAACCGGCCCGCCGATGGAAATTCCAAATCCAATGCCGATCTGCGCCTGTGCCGGCGCCGCCGCCATCAAAGCCGCCGCCGTGGCAACTCCGGTCAGCATCTTCAAACCAGCACCTCTCCCGGAGAGAATCCTATGAAGTGTATTGGGGATCATGGTACCGCTCCTTTCTCAACACGGTTCGCCGCCTGGCGGCGGCCTTTGTTTATTCCAGCGGGTCCCAGGCTCATCGCTTGCGTCTGCGTAACCCGTCTAATTGTTTATACGCAGAAAGTCGCGTTTAGTTGCATAAAAAACATTTTTCGCCTCTGATTACATTTTACACAAGGCAACTATTTTGTCAAGCGGCTTTATAATTTTTCAACAATTACGCTTACGCGAATATTATCCGCCTGTTCCATAATGATTATACGTTGTCGTTCGGCTCACAATGCGCCGTGACGCACGCCGGTACGCACAATCGCAGGTTGGTTCTTTTCTCTTACCGAATTGTTTATCATGTAGCCATGAAGAGGTTGACGGGTTCACTTTCGTTGCACAGACGGTTCCTGCTGCCGGCCACGATGGTCGGATTGCTGCTGTTGGCGCTGGGGGCGGCCTGGGGCGTGGAAATGGTCCGGCGCCATACATCGCCCTTGCGGGCCGTAACATTTGGGCCACCCTTGTCATTGCGCCCGGGAAACGTTCCTCTCGCCGGTGCGCACACCGGGCGCGTATTGGCTCGGAAAGCGCTTTCGGTACATGTCCAGGGGCATCGGCGGATGATCGTTTATTTCCTGCGGCCCCTTGCCGCCAATTCCAACGGCGCTTCGATCCAGCAGGCATCATTGCGGCTTTATGATCAGTTGGTGAAGGGGAATGGGCGGCCGGCTCGTTTCATTTCGATCCGCTGGCTTTATGGCCCGCAGGTGATATACACGTTTCAAGGCGCCTGGCGGAATGGATTCGTTTTCCTGGCGGCCACGGCCCGGGGGGCGAAGCTTAAGGCCATGGGTTACTTCGGCCAAAGTCCTCCCCTGCCGGCGGACAATGCCAATTTCCAGCGGATCGTCGCCACACTCCGGAATTCCCGGTAAATTTCATTACAATACAACAGGTGCAATCCAGCATGGGACGAATGTTCAAGTCGAATTTTTATCATCGAATCACAAGACGGCGCCGCGGAGCGCCGTGGGCCGTGACGGCATTTTACCTGGGGCTGCTTCTGCCGGGCATCCCGGCGACCTGCCGGACTTTGTTGGCGAAATCTTCGCCGGATCGGACCACAACGGCGGGTTCCGTATCTTTTGTGCGGCTGGGACCGATATGGCGCGACGACGCGGACGGCTTTGAAATTCGCCCGCCGTCGGGATGTCAGGGTATGGGCCGAACCGGTATGGACCTGGCCAGTTTTGCCAACCATTCGCAGCGCTGGGGTCTGATTGTGCATCTGGCTCTGCTGACCAAACCGGCGAAATTGGCGCCCTTGGCGCAGGCGACCATTCAACAGGCCCGGCACGACTTTCAGCACGTGCGGGTGCTCGAACAGAAACGGATGAAAGTATCCGGCCGACCGGCTCAAAAGCTTGTCATCCGCTTTCAGGCCATTTCCAACCATGCCCCGATTCTCCTGCTGCGGCAACAGTTGCTGGTGCAAGCCGGTCCGAGTCGCTATTATGTGCTGACGTTTTTCAGCCCGTCCTCACAGCGAACGATGGTCATACCGGTGTTTGACACGGTCATTGGCTCGTTTCGTCTGCTGAATCGAAAGAAGATCGAGCGGGAACGCACGAAAGCCATCGCCGCCGGTAAAAAATGGCTCGCCCGGCAAAGCGCCAGAATTCTGCTGGCGCATGCGAACCTTCACCCCCGACTCTTCCGCATCATGGTACGTCATCACAATATCGGTTATGTGCGAACGCATACGTACATTGGACGACAAGACGGATTCCAAGGCGTTTTCTTCGGCGCCAACAGCCGGATTTTTTTGTCCAAAGGCACGGTGATTATGGCCAAGTCGATCTGTTTCTGGGCCTTTCGCCGGCAGCCGGGCATATCCGGTTCCGCCGTGCACTTCAACGCCTGGGTCAAGTCGATGGAAACGCTTATGCCGATCAACAATCCACGGATCGTGGCGTTGCGACAGGAGCGGCTCGTTTTGGATCCGAAAACCAGGAGTTTTCATCTTGTTCATACAGCCATTCCGTGGCCCAACATGGAAGTGCACTGGACCACGGAACTCGGTACCCAGCAGAGGGGATTATTTCCCGTGGCCGGCGCCCGCGGAAAAACGAGCGATGTATTCACTTCGCTCTGTCGCATTCACGTAATCCGCCAAAGCGGCCATGTCGTTGCGGGGCAAAGCAACAAACCGCTGCGTTTTTCCATTCGCTCGGGAATGCCCGCGGTGTTGCCGCCGGCGCTGCAATTCCTCTGGCCGCGTCTGGTGAATCTGCACAAACGACAAACCCTGGCGTTCGTAGTCTTTGATTCGCGGACGCTACGGCTGGGGTTGCGTGTGCTCCAGGTGCTTGGACCGGAAAAAATCAGCGTCGGCAGCCGGCGGATGACGGCGTACCATCTCGTGGATCAGTTGGATCCGGGAGTCTCCAATCTATGGGTGAACTCCCGCGGCGGGCTGCTGAAAGTGGACAATCCCGATGGAAGCGCCTGGCTGCCGACCACGGTCGGCGCCATGAAAAAACGCTGGGCGATTCGCCTGGCGGCGCTGCAACAAAAATAAAGAAGAAGGTCGGCCATGAGGCGATTTCTAAAAGCACTGCTGGCGGTGGTCATCCTGGCGACTCTGGTGACGCTGGGCGTCGATGTAAGCTTTTATCTGCTTTCGCGCCATGCGCGGCTGGAGAAATTGCGACAGGAACGCGATCATCTGCAACGGGTTATCAATCGTCTCACCGGCAAGACGCGGCGCGCGGAGCTGGTGGTGGACGGCCAGGTGCTCAACGGCCGGGGCAAAGTACTCCAGACCACGCTCTTGTGGCGGGAATTTACCATCGGTCGCGGCGGCAGGGAGATCGCCCTGCCGATGCGAAAGATTACGATTGCCGGCGATATGCCGCATGTGGACGGCATCGTCTTGAAATTCCAGAACAAATATGTGGAAGACGGCGATTTGCTGCGGGGAAAATCGCTGGTGTTTTTCCGGAGCATCTATGGCAATTCGCAGGCGCCGGACCAGGGCTCCTCCCTGCTGGGCAGGGGTGGAGTGCCGGCGGTTCTGCTCGGACCGCATAATCGCCGGAATATATTCGCGCAGTCTCTTTGGAATAAAATCTGGCTGCTGTTAAAACATCCGTTACTGGCCAAAAAGGAGGGGCTGGACGTGGTACAGGGCGAGGCGGTCTACCGCCCGGTCAAGCGCGGCCGACTCTATGTAATATACCTGCACAACGACGGCGGCCCGGAATTCACGGTGGCGCCGGGAGAATCGAGCCTCGTTAACAAACTGCTTGACCAGGCCAGCCAGGCTCACTCGCGCGTGGCCGGTTCGCCATAATCATGATTCTTCGCGATCCACTTCCATATTTCAAATTATGATTATATCTTTTTTTGCTGGGTTTATCTCGACTTTGCGGCTCTTGCCACAACAAACAACAAACGTAGACCGGCCTCTCGGGCCGCCGCCGTCGCGCTCTGGGCAGGGGCGGTCTTCCAGACCGCCGGTTTTCTGATTCACGTCGGGCAAGATTCCCATAATTTTACCCGCGGGCAAACATAAGAGCAGTTGAGTTTGGATCAGGGGATCAGGAGATCCAAATAGGGTTACGGGAACCGTTTGATCCGCGTTTATCCGCGTGTTCCGCGGATAATCCGGTATCTCCGAACTGCTCACCGCCGAGGGCGCCGAGGATCGCGGAACCACCCCCTGCTGTTGACACTTTTTTTGAGAAACCGCCAGGCGGGTTACCCGCGGGCCCTGGCCCGCGCGTTTGAAACCGCCGGGAATTCAGGAGCGCCAAGAACGTGCTTATAAATCTAAATTGCCGCAATAATCGCCACGAACCACGGATAACACGGATAGGAACTTCAGGTTATCCGAGTAATCCGTGGTAGAATAATTATCCGATTGGGAGCGCGGTGCGAATGCCGCTCGCGTATTGGTTTTCGCGGGCGAAAACAGGTTATTTAGCCGCGGGTCTTCGACCCGCGCGCTGCGACGTGATGTTAAATGCAAGTGCCGCGCTTACCGTGCGAAGCCGGGCCGCCGCGACGGCCCGCGTCGTGCCGCCTTCGGGCGCGTATTCGCCATCCTCGCGCGGGACAGGTCCCGCGGCTAAACCGCGTTTCGGTGGTTCCCCACATATTCCTTGGCGTCCTTGGCGTCTTGGCGGTTCAAAATCGTCTTCGCACCTCCGTGGTGAATCGTCGCCAAGCTTCACACTTGTGGAAATGTTCTATAACGACGGCTCGGTTCAGTGGGAAGGTCCGTCCGGCCCGCATTGCAACTATTTCGACGACGGGTCGCTGTTTTTCTGGGAGTAACCGCCGCAAAAATATGGTATTGGCGTGTTCTGATCCCGAACGTATGTTAACCCACGTGGAGGGCGGATAGCGGATACCGGAGGAGAGGTTTTTCGCACGGCAAGGGCCGCCAGCGCCGCGGCGGCGAATTGCGATTCCTGGAGCGTGTTAAACGGGCCGAAGCTCAGACGAGTGGTTCCCACATCGGTCGGAACCGCCAGGTCCGGCGGCTGGTCCGTGCCCATGGTACGGTGCGCCAGCGGCGCGCAATGCAGCCCCGCCCGGGTAAGGATGCCGAATTCCTTTTCCAGCTGATCGGCCAGAGCCAGCGGCCCCCGGCCCTCAATGCGAACGCTCCACACGCCCACGCGGTCCGCCATGTTCCGCGGTCCGAAAAATCGCAACTCTTCCACCCCGGCAAGGCCTTCCAGGAATGTTGTGCTGAGCGCCCGTTCATGCGCGGCGATGTTCGCAACTCCCTTGTGAAGAACCCAGGCGATTCCCTCTGAAAGCCCCGCCAGACCGATGGCATTGTGCGAGCCGGGCTCCCAGCGATCCGGCATAAAGTCGGGCTGGGTGTCGCGTTCACTGACCGATCCGGTTCCTCCCTGACGGGAGGTGCGCAGATGCTTTTCCAGACCGGGGCGAATGTACAGACAACCCGTTCCCAACGGTCCCAGCAGGCCCTTGTGGCCGGGACAAGCCAGAAAGTCAATGTCCTGCGCCTGCACGTCGATTGGAAGGTGGCCGGCGGTTTGAGCCGCATCCACCAGAAATGCCACATTCGCCCGGCGGGCGATGCTCCCGATCTCTGCGATGCGCTGCACTGTACCCGTTACGTTGCCGGCGTGCGCCGTGGCGATCAGTCGCGTCCGCGGCCGGATAGCCTTGCGAATATCGTCCGGATCAACCCCGCCGGTGGTCGGGTCCGCCGCTATGCGGGTCTGGGTAATCATCTGCCGGCGCATCAGATCATTCAATGGCCGGAGAATGCTGTTGTGATCCATGGCGGTGCAGATCGCGTGATCGCCCGGTTTAAGCCATCCGTGGATAACCATATTCAGCGCATCGCTGCAATTAAGCGTGAAAATGAAATGATCGGGATTTTCGCCGTTAAAAAGCGTGCAGAGTCGTTGGCGGCAGATGCGGAGCGTCTCGGCCGAAGCGCGCGCCTCGGCATAGCCGCCGCGACCGGCCGAGGCGCCGATTTGCTCGGCGTAATGGATCATCGCCTGGAGAACTTCCGGCGGCTTGGGAAAGCTGGTGGCGGCATTATCAAGATAGAGCCGATTTTTCGACAACCGTATTTCCGACATCTCTACAGGGTTCCTACCGCCCGCCTCGCGCGGGCGTCCAATCAATGTTATGATAGGATTCGGCTGCGGCGGATTCAATTTTTTTTAACCGTTTACGGGTAATAGCGGCGGAAAAAGATGACG
>JAJYDU010000153.1 GCA_021790475.1 Planctomycetota bacterium
AAAGTCCGTACTTGCGCGGCGAGTTTTTTGCGCATGGGGGCGGGATGATACACCATGTGGCCGCCGCGGAAGAAGACCTCCTGGATGTTGGACTGAAGTTTGCGGCTCAGATTCAGATGATTCATGGTATAAACGGTCCCGAAGAAGGGCGTGGCAAGATCGAAGTAGCCGCTGCACACCAGGACCTTCATGTACGGATTGCGGATCATGGCTCGCCTGAGATTGTCGGTAACATAAAGAAAGCCGGCGCCGCCGGGACCGAAATTCCAGGGAAAAACCTTCTCGGAAAGCGTTTGATAGGGAAGGTTGTTGGCATACTTAAGATCTTTGCGGACATACTCGTTAAATGCGCTGGTGAAAGGCGCCAGGAAGCGGGACAACGACGGATCAAATGTCGCCGTGCCGGCGGTGGGATTCGGATTGTAGGCGCTCAGCCGCGTATCCATCCGCCCGATGACTCGTTTTTGGTTGCGCAGGAGGGCCTGCTCAAAGTGGCCGGGACCGACGCGAAGATTGGACAATAGAATGTAGCGTTTGGACAGACCGGTGTATCGGGCCATGGCGGCGGCGATTTTTTCGCGCTGCGCCGGCGGCAAAGACGCGCCGTGCGCCAGAGCCGTCAGGTAATCTCCCAGCGCCCAGTGTTCGACCTTCGCCAGGGTGCGGTGGAAGTGTTTTTCGAGGTCGCCCGGGAGCTTGTGGTAATACCACGCGGTGGCGGTGTACGTCGGTAGAAACAGGGGATAGGGCGTATCGTTGCCGGGATTCGGCGACAACAACTGGAAATTCAGGGCGCAGGAAATCAGCATAATTCCGTTGAGCGCCATTCCTTCGTGTACGCCCAGGTAATCGGCCAGAGCGCAGGCCCGGGTGGTTCCGTAGCTTTCACCGGCGAGAAAAAGGGGGGATCCCCAGCGCTGGTACATGGTTGTATAAAGACGTATAAAATCAGCAATGGATTTTACGTCCGGAACCACGCCATAGAACCTCTTGCCCGGAACGCCCGGCGCCAGCCGGCTGTAACCCGTGCCGACAGGGTCCACAAACACCAGGTCCGTCGCGGTAAGCCAGGTCTGATGGTTGGGAACCAGCTTGTACGGGGGAGGCGTAACGTTGCCCTTGGGCGTAAGTTGCACGCGAAACGGGCCGGCGCAGCCCAGGTTCAGCCAGTTCGAGGCGGCGCCCGGTCCTCCATTAAAACAGAACGTGAGCGGGCGGTGGTCGCGCCGGGCCGCCGTTGTGTTCATGGTGTAGGCGATGAAAAAAATATCGGCCTGCAGCTTGCCTGCCCCGTTTTTCAGCGGCATATAGCCGGTGGTGACGGTGTAAGGCAACGCCTTGCCGTGGATGGTAATGCTCTGCTGGACGATGGAAAGAGCGTTGGGCTTGGCGCGCGGCAGATGAGCCGCGGCGGCGGGCGGGAATTGCGGTGGAGGCGATACCTTACGAAGCGGCGGTTTCGGCGGCGCGGGAGGAGCGGGAAGCGCGGCGCGACCGCCGGAAACGCCAACCGCCGTCCCCGGAGCGCCGGCGAGAATAAAGACGATGAGAATCGGATTGCTCCAACGCATACATGATCTCCTGTAAGAGTATGGGAACCGCTCCGTCGCCCTTTATTTGTCGTAATAGAGGGCTACCGCCGCGTCGGTGGCCGTAGCCAGCATGCGTTCCCGCGCCGCGATCGACGCCTGGTTGTAGAGTCGTTGATAATACCGGTTCATCAACCGGTGGAATTCGCGATCGCGCAGCTTCGTGGCAATGCGTTTCTGGGCGACGGCAAAGGGAATCACCTTGTGCGGCCACACCCGGGTCACGCGGATAATCACCACTACATCTCGTCGCGGATTCTTCTTGTTTACGATCAGCAGCGGCGGCGCCATACTCCGCGGCTTAAGCGAGAAAGCCACCTTTTCAATCCGCGGGTTGGTAAGTTCCCCGCGGCGCACGTTCGGCCAGTGGCCGCCATTGCGGGCATGGTAATCGACGGAGTTATCTTCAGCCAGGAACGCGAAATTCGCGCCATGGCGGATTCGTTCCTCCAGCTTCCGGCAATAGGCGATCGTCTGGCGCTGCGCCTGGCGGAGCTGGGCCGGTGTGGGATGGCGAATCGGCCGGGTATGCGTCGGGTCGTGCGGATCACGCGGCCATTGCCGGATGACAGGATAGGTGATGGTGTAAAGACTGATGCGGGCATGGGAAGTGAAATGGCTCCGGTGGCTCCGGTAGTAATTCCATATTTGCCGCCGCGTGACCACCAGCGAAGGCGCAATGAGACGTGATATATATACGCGTATTGTTAACTTCTCCCGGATCCGGCGGATTTTCCGTTCCAACGATGATCCCCGCCGCTCCAGAGCGCGGTTGGCCACTTCCGCCGAACCCAGGTACTGGGCAAGGAGTTTGGCTTTTTTTTGCGCCGTCAGTACGACGATCTCTTTTTTCTGATCTTTGCTGAGTTGTTGCCGGGCCGCCTGCAGCAGCAACATGTTGTCGATCTTGATCTGCAACTGGCGGGCGATACCGGTCATGGCCTGCCGGCGGAAGTAACTCTGCGTGCGGCTGGTCGCGGCCTGGTTGCGAAGTTCCGCCGCCAGGGGATGGAGGATGTCCTGCACGAATAACGGCCGGCCATTGACGGTTCCCAAAAGAGCGGCCACCGTCAGCGGTTTGCCCGGCAAGGGCGGGGGAGCGGCTCGAATCACCGGCGTTGGCGGCGCCAGCGCCGCCAACGCCAGGGTGGAATCGCCATTGGCAATGTTACCGGGCAAGGCGGCGGGAGAGGCTGAAGAGCGGGCGGATCTTGACGGAATTCGCGATGGCCGCGTCTGCGGCGGCGCCTTCGGACGTGTGCCGGTCGGTGCGCCGGGACGAATAAACGCGCCGGCCGATATGACCGAAGGCGGCGGCGGGGAAAAATGCGCACAGCCGGCGAACAAACCGACGATCGCCGGCACGCAGAATTTCCGGATTGATCGCCATCGCACGCACATAACGCTTTTCCAGACGCCGCGCCGCCTGACCGCCCGGGCCGCGCCGCGTGTGTCATTGGAACATAAATGCCCCGTGAACACAAAGCCGCGCTGCGGACATTTTAACGCGTGGTTATGAAATTTCTTGGAACTGCTCCAAGAGTATAGAATTGTCATCGATGCGTTCTCGATTTGGCGTAAAATCCGGGCGAAAAACGGCCGAATGGCCCCTCTGGCTGTTTGTGGGCCTTCTGGTTCTATGGGGCGGATACCAGGCCCTGAAACTGCGCCGCCGCGTTTTGGCCGACCTGGCCGCCGGGCACGGATCACACCGCGCCACCGCCGCATCCCACCCATCGCGGATGCCGGCGGGAAATCCTTTTATGATGTCCCCATCCGCCATCGGCCCGGCGGCGCCGGCGGCAACTCCACCGGCGATCGCCGAACCGCCCGCCGCCCTGCTGCGGGCGGTAGACGCCACACTGGCCAAGGCGCGCCTTGATATCAGGCGGGGGCGCTGGATCCGGGCCAGGCGAAGACTTAACGCCGTGCTGGTACGCGTCGCGGGGATGAATCTGCCGCAGGCGAAGCGGACGCGCCGAATGCTTACCCGTATCAATCATCATACGCTGCTCGGCTCGGCCTTGTTGCCGGATGACCCGCTGGCGCGACTCATACGCGTCCGCCCCGGTTGGAATGTCGATTACGTTGCCAATTTGTATCGCATCACGCCGTGGATTTTCCTTCGACTCAACCCCGGTCTCGATCCGGCCCGTTTGCGGGCGGGCGCGGCTGTGAAAATTGTTCGCGGTCCTTTTAACGCTCATCTGGTTCTGCATGCTTCACGGATTGATCTATATGACCGCCATTGCTATGTGGAATCGTTTCCTGTTCGCTGGAACGCTCTGGCGCCGCCGGCGCCGGGAATCTACCATGTAAAAAAAAGAGATTTTTCCGGGATATCCGGCGCCGGTTTACCCCTGGGTCGCCTGATTCTCCAACCGCGTTCCGGACATACCGGTCGAAAGATTATCATTGCCGGCGTGGCGGCGGGTCCCATGGACATTTTCATAAGTTCCCGCGGTTTGCGAACGCTCCTGCGAACGCTTGGCGAGAAGTACTCGCTGGTCGTAATTAAACCATGATACAATATTCTTTACGCCGTGATTTCCCGGCTGCGCGGATTCCGGCGTACCGGGATCCGCGGCGGATCTGTTTTCCTCCAGCGCAGCGCGTGGCGATCTTGGATGACTGTTCTGAAAATGATTGATAAAGAGGCATCTGCGGCGTTGCACGGGCAAGTTACGCCGGCGGTTCCCGTTGCTCAGCCACCGGATGTACGGCATCGCGCGGCTCTGCGGGAATTTGAAGAAAATCGCTACCCGGCGCTGCAAAAGAGCTACCGGCGCAACCGTTATTTCCACAACTACCTGATTCGCGTGGTATGCCGGTACGTCGTACCGGGCGCAAGCGTGCTGGACGTGGGCTGCGGAAACGGCCGAATGCTGGCCGCCACGGCGCCGGCTCAGGGTGTGGGAATCGACATCAATTCAATAGCGATCGCCGAGGCGCGCCAACGGTTTGCCGCGCTCGTTTTTCACGAGACGGCGGTGGAAGATATCGGTACGCTGAATCTCCCCCGGTTCGACTACATTATTGTCTGTGGCGTTCTGCAACAGCTTTACGATCTGCATTCGGCCCTGGCGGCGCTGCGGCCGCTGTGTCACCGGCGTACCCGCCTGATCCTGTGCACCTACAGCCGGCTCTGGCAACCGGCGCTGCGCTTCGCCGAGATCATCGGCCGCAAGCAGGCGGTTCCCGATGAAAGCTGGCTGCCCGGGGATGAAGTGGCCAACGTCCTTTCGCACAGCGATTTTTCCGTGATCCGCCAGATACCCTGTGTGCCGCTTCCTCTGTGGATACCGCTGTTGGGCAATGCGATCAACCGCTGGATCGCCCCGCTGCCGGCTCTGCGGAACCTGGGCTTGTGTACGCTCACCGTGGCCGGACCCGAGACGCGATCCTCCGCCGCCCCATCGCCGGATTCCGTGAGCATTGTCGTGCCCGTGCGTAATGAAGCGGGAAATATTGAACCGCTGCTGCGACGGTTGCCGCGGCTGGCCCGGAAGCAGGAAGTGATTTTCGTTGAAGGCCACAGCACCGATGACACCTGGGGCGTGGTTCAGCGAACAGTGGCGGAATACCGCGGAGAGTTCCTGCTTACGGCGCTGCGGCAGAATGGGCAGGGCAAGGGCGACGCTGTGCGCGCCGGCTTTGCCGTCGCCACCGGCGATATCCTGCTGATTCTGGACGGCGATCTGTCCGTGCCGCCGGAGGAACTGCCGCGGTTCGTTCAACTGATTCATTCCAACCGGTGTGAATTCGCCAATGGCTCGCGCCTGGTCTATCCCATGGACAAACAGGCGATGCGGTTCTTGAACATACTCGCCAACAAATGTTTCGGATATCTTTTCACATTTCTGCTCGGTCAGCGGCTGCGCGATACGCTTTGCGGAACCAAGGCGCTGCACCGGGATGATTATCTGCGGATCGCGGCGAACCGCGGTTATTTCGGAGACTTTGACCCCTTCGGCGATTTCGATCTGCTTTTCGGCGCCGCGCGCCTGAATCTGAAAATTCTTGACGTGCCGGTGCACTACAAACAGCGCGCCTATGGCCGCACCAATATTTCCCGCTTTCGCCATGGCCTGTTGCTGCTGCGAATGTGCCTTTTCGCCGCCCGCAAGCTGACGTTTATATAATCATCGTTACCATTCCCATTCGTGTGCCCTCGTTGTTGCCCGCTTGCCAATAAATACAGCCAAACCCCGCCGGCCAACCCAGGGCGTGGCCGTATTTTGTGGCAATGGTACGGAAATAGGAGACATAAATGCCGCCGCTGAGACGGTTCAACGCGCAATGTTACGCCGATTGCCGCGGCTTGTCTCAATAACCGGCCATACCCGTTGGCGTACGGTGTGGCAATATTTCCGGCAGTCCTGGGAGCGCGGCTGTCCCCAGCCGCTTCTACTCCCAGGCGACAGCGCGGCGGCGTTCGGTTTAAGCCCTGA
>JAJYDU010000154.1 GCA_021790475.1 Planctomycetota bacterium
TGAGTCTGACTGGCCGGAAGGCCGTGAACGGGGGCGTGGCAATTTTTCCGGGCATCCCACATCGACCCGACCGGCGAGCCACCGGGTTTATCCCGGTGGGCTTCCGAACTCCCGTGAAAAGGCGGCTTTTTCAACCCCTGCCCGGAAAAATTGCCACGCCTACCACGGTCCGGTCCCGGGGCCACTTGTGCAAATAAAATGCTTATATCCGGTTGAGCGCTTTAAGCTCTTCGCTGTCGGCCCGTCCCTGGATGAAGCGCTGCACGCGTTCATCGGGGCAGGATCGCAACTGGTCCGCCGAGCCGCGGGCGACGATTTGACCGTTGAACAGCATAACGATCTGGTCGGCCACCTTGAACGCGCTGGCCATGTCGTGCGTAACGACCACGCCGGTAACGTTGAGTTCTTCCTTGAGCTTGAGGATCAGCTCGTTGATAACATCGGCGCGGATGGGGTCCAGACCGGTGGTGGGTTCGTCATATAAAATCACTTCCGGGTTCATGGCGATGGCGCGGGCGAGGGCCACACGCTTGCGCTGGCCGCCGGAGAGGTCCGCGGGCATCTTGTTCTCTCCGCCGTCCATTCCGACAACGGCGAGTTTTTCATGCACGATGTCGCGGATTTGCGGCTCCGATCTGCCGCCCTGCCGGCGCAGCGGAAAGGCCACATTGTCATAAACGTTCATGGAATCAAACAGAGCGCCCAGTTGGAACAGAAATCCGATGCGTTTACGGATCGGTTCAAAAGCGCGTTCGCCAAGGGTGTCGATCCGGCTCTCGTGAAAATAGATGCGTCCGGAATCGGGCCGCAGCAGACCGACGATATGTTTGAGCAGCACGGACTTTCCGACGCCGGAAGGACCGATCACCACGGTGGTCTGATCGGCAAACACGTCGAGGGTTAAGCCGTCGAGCACCACCAGCGGTCCGAACCGTTTGTGAACGTCTTCGAATCGGATGATGGGTGAATTTGATTTCTCATCGGAGGACGCCATGGTCCGCACCTGCCGTCAGAGAAGCCCCGGCCGGTTCGGCCAGAGGATCACGAAGATGTTGTTGAAGGCCACCGCCAGGACGAAATTCACCACCAGGATAATACAAAAACTGGTGACAAAGCTTTCGGTACACGCGCGGCCGACGCCTTGCGCGCCGGATCCGCAGCGGAATCCCTTGTAACAGGCGATGGCGCCAATGACAATCCCAAAGGCAATGCTTTTAATCAATCCGACATTGACGGCGTACAGATCGGTTCCCACCTGCGCGTAATGCCAAAAAGGATAGTTCCGCACGCCCTCCACGCCCACGGCGACGGCCCAACCTCCCAGGATGCCAATGGCGTCGCTGTACGTGGTCAGGACGGGGGTCATCAGGACGCAGGCCAGAATGCGCGGCACCACCAGCGTGCGCACCGGATCCGCGGCCATCGTCCGCAGCGCGTCGATCTGCTCGGTGACCTTCATGGTGCCCAGTTCCGCGGTCATCGCCCCGCCCACACGACCGGCCAGCATCACCGCCGTAAGAATGGGTCCGAGTTGTTTGACCACGCTTACAACAATCACCCCGCCGAGCCGGTTGGCGATCCCGATCTGATGAAACTGGGGGTAGGTTTCGATGGCCAGCACCGCCCCGATGAATCCACCGGTAATCATCACCACGGGGATCGAGCGGGTCCCCATTTCATACATTTGCGCAAACATGTCGCGTACTGAGCGGCGGCCGGGTCCGCGGATAATCCAGTATAGAACACTCAGCATAAAGCCGCCGAAGTCGCCGACGGCCTGAATGGATTCGGTCGTCCATGCTCCCAGAGCACTCACCGCGGACAGCAGCGTACGCCCGGGCCGGGGAGTCAGCTCATCGGGCATGGGAATTCTCCTGTCATGCATACGCGGCGCCACCCTTGTCGGGATGATTCCGGCGACGTTGCGCCGCCGCTTTGGCCTCGTAACCGCTCTGGCGGTGCGCCGCGAGCGGATCCTCCGGCAATTGACGACCTTTTCTCCACCGGGCCAGAAGCGGTCGCACATCGGTCATAAACGCATCGCGCAGAATATTTTCACTGGTCACCAGGTCTTCGCCTTCCTGGGCCGCCCCGAGCCGCTTGCGGTCCACCAGTACCGCCTTGAGGTAAAGCTGCTGGGCAATATCAACAGTCTGAATCATCGCTTCAATTTTAGGTTTGAGATTGTGGCTTTGATCGACCATGTAAGCCAGCGGCGGCAAATGGCCCGTACGGAACCGGTAATTCTCAATTTCATGGAAAATGCGGAATATCTGGTAGGGATCAATGGAACCGAGAGTCAGATCATCGTCGGCATATTTGCGGTCGTTGAAATGAAATCCGCCGAGCATGTTTTCATCCAGCAGCCAGGCGACGATCTGTTCAATATTCGTCGCCTGGTAATGGTGGCCGGTATCCACGAGAACTTTGGCCCGTTCGCCGGCGAATCGCGCCAACAGAAGCGCCATGCCCCAGTCCGCGATGTCGGTCGCGTAAAACGCCGGCTCGAACGGCTTGTATTCGACGAGCATGGTCATATTCGCCGGCATCGCCTCATGCAGCCGGTTTAACGCTGCCGCCATCCATTTCTTGCGGGCGATGATGTCGGACTGACCGGGATAATTGATTCCATCGGCGAACCACAGGGAAAGCCAATCGCTCCCGACCGCCTGGCCGATCCGGATTGAGTCGAGAATGTGGTCGATGGCCATTTCCCGGATTTTCTCCGAACGGTTGGCGATGCTGCCCCATTTGTATTGCTGGTCCTGAAACACATTCGGGTTAATCGCGCCGATCGCCACCCCATATTTTTTTGCCAGGCTCGCCACTTTCTCCGCCGGCTGATCCTTGCGGAAATCCCACAGCACGTGCACCGCCACCGTGGGGCAGCATCCGGTCAGGGCGTGCACGTGGCCCGCGTCGGCGAGTTTTTCTTCGATAGTGACCGCGGCGGCATCCTGCAGGAACTTGCCAAAACGGGTGCCGGTATCGGCGAAGCCCCAGGAAGGCAGTTCAATTTTGAAGGCATCCAGCAGCGGCAGGAGATGGTCGGTTTTCATCGGCAGATATCCTTTGCAGCGTGTCGCGCTTCTCCAACAGGCTTGCAGGCATTTTACACATCACGGAAAATTTCGGAAGTCCAATCACGGCCCTTGGGACCGAACCTGATCAATCGTCCGGGGAGCCTGTCCGAATAACCAATAGTCCCCGAATCGCTCCCCGGAGGGGTCCGGTGTGTCAGGACCGGCATCGTTTCTTCCGGACGTATCATCCTTGCTCCATATCGCACGGGTTGAGATAACGTCGGAATATGGTATCAGTAGGCAGTAGACATTGCGTCCACCGCGTGTGCGACAATCCCGCGCGGCGGGACGGGCCGCCGCGGCCTCAATCTATGGTTGTTGAGACGGGACTTGAGCACAATGACGAAAAATTTTATCAGCAACGAGAGGATGCGGCGCGTCAAGCGCCACTGGCAGGCCACCAGCGCCGTTATCTGTGGGGACGTTACGCTCGGCGCCGATTGCAGCATCTGGTTCGGGGCGGTGCTTCGCGGCGATATTGCGCCGATTACGCTGGGGCTGGCGGTGAATGTGCAGGACGGCGCGGTTCTTCACTGCGATACCGGCGAACCGCTGACCATTGGTGATTGGGTAAGCATCGGACACGGTGCGGTGGTGCATGGCAAATTGATCGGTGCGGGAACTCTTATTGGCATTAAGGCTGTTGTGCTCGGAGGCGCGGTGATCGGGAAAAACTGTATTGTGGCCGCCGGAGCGGTCGTTTCGCCCGGAACCAGGGTGTCTGATGGCCAGGTGGTAATGGGGGTACCGGCCAAGGTGGTTCGACCGGTTCGACCGGATGAGCTGGAGCGTCTGCGGGACAACAACCGCCTTTATATTGAGCTGGCCGCCGCGCATACCGAGCATCCGGAAAAGTTCTACCGGCGGCGCGAAAAAAGGCATGATTCGTCGGCCTGAAAACAATCAGAATATCTCTCCCGGCGGATGACGGAGGTCAGGATGTCCACAAACCAGCGCCTTTTCTGGATTACGCTGCTCATGCGCTGGACCCACATTGGTTCCGCGATCGTTCTGATTGGCGCGGTGGTCTTCATGCGCCTGTTTCTATGTCCCGCCATGGAAAAATTGGATTCGGATACCCGCCGGACGATGTGGGATCGCATCAACAAGCCGTGGCGCATGGCGGTGGGGATTCTCACCCTGACGCAAATTGGTTCGGGCGTGTATTGGTTGCTCGTGGTGATTAACCTGCGGGACAAGCCGCCGGTATATCAGATTCTTTTCACCGTAAAAATGCTTGCGGCACTGGCATTCTTCTTCCTCATCGCCGTTCTGGCCGGCCGAGCCCCCGCATTTGAAACATTCCGCCGCTCCAATAAAAGGTGGCTATCCGTCTGCGTACTTCTGGGCGCTATGATTGTGGCCTGCGCCGGGGCGATGCGTCTGACGCCGAATAAATTAGAGCCTGTCCCGACGTCGTCATCCCGGCGGCTTGCGCGGACCGCCCGCCCCGCGTCCTTACTGCCGCCCGGCCCGCCGGGCGGCGAGTCCTGTTGGCTATCGGGACACGCTGGTGAAGCAATTCGACCAGATTGTAATGGGTATAGGGTTGATCGCAGGCGGGACTCTGTCCGCGGGCATTGGCCGCCCAGAAATCCAGGGTGTGGGGGACGAACAGCACGGATTGCAGATTTTGTTGAAAGGCCACAGGACGTTTCATCAGTGCGATGGCGATTTTAGCGTCGATACGGCCGTAATTCCTTTTCACGCGCTCCACCAGCTTCTTGTAGTGTTCCCCGGATGAAACCATAACGGTGTCCGCGACCGGCGTGGGTTGAAGCTCCAGGTTGTACTGCCCGGGCCCGGCGGTTTCAAACACACTGGGCGTGGCGTAGATGGCGACAGCACGATTGCTTTTGCCGTCGCTGATCACGTAATGGTACGAACAGGTGCGCGGGGTACGGCGCACGATATCGACGGCTTCATCCAGTGTGGCCGCGTGTTCCATGACATACCGCATCAGATCCGCCATCGGCATGCCGTTCCATTTTTCGTTGTTTTTTCCGCCTATTTCGCCCATGGCGATCTGCTTTTCATTCATCGCCGTGACCGTCCCGATGAAACCTGCGTAACCGATATTTACCCATGCGTATCCGTAGTCGGGACGATACACGATAACAACGGCATTCTTTTCCAGGCCAATATTCGTGAAGTAATCGAGGTTGCGCCCGTGATACAGCACGCCGTTTTTCGTCGCCTTGCCCATGAGTGCGAAGCCGGTACAGTGAAACAATTCCGGGAAAACATTGGCGTAATGAATCTCCCGTGCCTGCATCCCGGCGCCCGCGGCCAGGGCATTCATCTCGGTAATATACGCGGGCGGAATGTGCGGCTGGAGCTCTCGCCAGGCCTTCTGAATGCGGCCCAGAAAAGGTTCACCCGTTGCCACCGTCGCCGCGAACCCTTCCACGTAAAGCGTGTTATTCACGTTGTCGCGCACGTGCGGCCGCAGCAGCACCCCGTGTTGCCAACCCATTTCCCGGGGGCTGCCCGCCACGTGCAGAACAAGATTCCCGTTGATTCGTTCGAGATATCCCTTGCCCTCGCGGGCGATGATCTCATCCGCTCCGGCCAAAGAGGGCCACTGGCTGGCGGCCAGCCCCGCCGCCGTCCAACCCATGAACTTCACAAAATCACGGCGACTTACACTGGACATGGGATGATCTCCTTATCTATCCCGACGTCGCCATCCCGGCGGCTTGCGCGGACCGCCCGCTCCGCGCCCTTACCGCCCGGCCCGCCGGGCGGCGAGTCCCGTTAGCTATCGGGACACGCTGGTGAAGCAATTCGACCAGATTGTAATGGGTATAGGGTTGATCGCAGGCGGGACTCTGTCCGCGGGCATTGGCCGCCCAGAAATCCAGGGTGTGGGGGACGAACAGCACGG
>JAJYDU010000018.1 GCA_021790475.1 Planctomycetota bacterium
GGCGATCAGCAAAACACCGCGCAAAGGAAACGAAAGTTATCGCGTAATCGAAACCCGCGCCGGGCTGCTCAACGCCATTGGTCTGGCCAACATTGGCTTGGAGCGGTTTTTGAAGGAAAAAATACCACTTCTGGAAAAAATGGGCGTGCCGGTGATCGTCAACGTTCCCGGATGGCAGATAGAAGATTACGCCGACGTGGCGGAACGGCTCGATCACGAATCGCCGGTCGTGCGGGGAATTGAGCTGAACGTAAGCTGCCCGAACGTCAAGAGCGGCTTGAGCTTCGGCACAGATGCGGTCCGTCTGGCCCAACTGGTCGCGGCGGTGCGCCGGCGCGTATCGCGTTGCACGTTGATCGTCAAACTCTCGCCGAACGTGACGGATATCGCCGTCACGGCGCGGGCGGCGGTGGAGGCCGGCGCGGACTGCCTGTCGTTGGTAAACACGTTTACCGCCATGGTGGTGGACATTGAAAAAGGCCGCCCCATGCTCGCCAACGGCGTGGGCGGTTTAAGCGGGCCGGCCATCAAACCTATCGCGGTTTACATGGTTCACCGCGTCTACTCGCAGGTGGCCGGCAAGCATCGGATTCCCCTGATCGGGATGGGTGGAATTCAAAGCTGGTCGGACGCGGTCGAATTCCTGCTGGCCGGCGCCACCGCCGTGGCCGTCGGCACCGCCTTGTTCATTGATCCGGCGATCCCGCTGAAAATTTGCAAAGGCCTGCGGGAATATCTGGTCCGCCAAGGGAAAAAGAACGTAACCGAAATTATCGGCGCGCTGGCGATGCCGGAAGAAAGCCGGGCCGGCGTTAATTTCTGATCCAATTGCCGGACACACATAAATTTAGATATAATAGCCGATATATCCTGATATTTCCGGAATTTTCTGGACCATGGCGCGCCGGCGGGCTGTTGGTGCCGCCGGTGAAGCTCTCCTGGCACGCGCCGGCGGAGCATTTCAGCCGAAACAGGAAAAGCGCCAACGCCCCGGATCGTCTCCCGCAATTGACGCGGCTTGCCCGTTTTTATGCGGACAAGTTGCGTCCCTTTCGGCCGCGCCGCCCATAATGAAAAAACATTTCCGCGCGGTCGATTTTTCTTCTCACCGCCGGCGCGGAGCGCCGATGAAACAACAGGTCGCAACGTTCGGCGGATCGCCCGCCGGACGTCCGCTAAAAACCCTCCGGAGGAGTCCGTCCATGCCGCAGGCCATCCCAGCCGCCATCAAGCAAAACGAAAATAAGTTAGTAGTGATAATTATATGTAGGTGAATTATGATAGCTCCGCATCTTGCCCGCCGCGGCGGGCCGTGCGGAGGGAAGAGAGTTGGAGGCGTCCTGGCCGTGGCGATGTCGCTGGCCGTCGCGGCGAGCCTGCGGGCCACCATTCTGGATCAGATCGGCGTGACGCAATTGCTGCAGGTTAACCCCGCGCTGACCGGCGCCGGAGTGACCGTCGCCCAGGTGGAGGCGTCCGCGGGTTACGGCGATCTCTTCGAGCCGAATCCCGCCGACCAGAACACCAGTTCCAACGCGCCGGGATACACTTTCATCAACGATACCGGTACCGTCAGTTCCACTTTCGATCCCGCCGAATATTCAAGCCACGCCGACATGGTCGCCTCTGATTTTTATGGCGCCGCCGGCGGCGTTTCGCCAGGCATCGCGCATGTGGATGTCTGGGACGCCAGCGAAGAATACACCGTTTTGGCCAATGGTGGAAAGCTTATTCCCGCGGGTCAGACCGTGGCGCCCGCCGTGGTCAACCAGAGTTTTATTTTTGAGGATGAAAGCGCCGGGGAAGACGCCTACCTGACCATGCTCTACGACAGCTACGCCGCCACGAACAACACCCTGTTCGTTTCCGGTGTAGGAAACGGCGCGAATATGACAACGGCAACCACACCGGCCAGTCAGATCAATCCGCCTTCCGACGCTTACAACGGTGTGGCCGTTGCCGCTTATGGCGGATCCAGCGGTGTAGGACCCACCTGGGACGGACGCTCCAAACCCGACATCACCGCGCCCGGCGGCGAGACCAGTTTTACCACCCCCCTGGTGTCCGGCGTCGCCACCCTGCTGGTACAGGCGGGAAATGAAGGAGTAGGCGGGTCCGGCACGCAGACCGCCGCCACGAACATTCGAACGCTCAAGGCCCTGTTACTAAATGGCGCCGTTAAACCGGCGGGGTGGTATCACACCGCCACCAGCCCGCTTGATCCGCGTTATGGAGCCGGAATCGTTAATGCTTACAATTCCTATGTCCAGCTTGCCGCCGGAATGCACCCCTACAGCGCCGCCACCAGCACGGCTCTGAGCGCAACGCCGACGTTTGACAGCACCGCGCCGCTTCAAACCAGCCCGACCGGCTGGAACCTGGCTTCGATCACCAGCGGCGCCAGCGCCAACGGCGTGGATCACTATATGTTCAACCTGCCCGCGAAAGGGAACAACGTCTATGACCTTACCGCTACGCTGGTCTGGAATCGCCAGGCGGGTCAATCCAAGATCAATAATCTCGATTTGTACCTCGTCAACTCGGCCAATGATGCGATCGCCGTAAGCGATAGTTCCATCGATAATGTCCAGCAACTGTTTATCGGCGATCTGATACCCGGTCAATATGATCTGGTGGTGATGAAACTCGGCGGCGCCAATGAAATATCCCCCACCAGCACCTATTCCCTGGCGTACCAGTTTACCGATCCAATCGGCACACCCGAACCGGCCACGCTGACGCTGCTTTTGCCCGTCTTGGCGCTCCTGCCGCGCCGCGCTCCACGAAAGCGTCCTGGAAAGTAGTGGAAAACCAGGACCGCTCATATCCCCCCGCCGGCGAAATGCGTTCTGTTCTTTTGACACGCCTTGACGGCGGTCTATAATCGGCAACAATCCGGGCCTGGAGATAACCGCTCCAGCGCGACGGGAAGCGTTTGGAGACGATCGGACGGAAAATCATTATCTCTCTGCGGTGGTTTGTTGAAACGCCGCGCAGGCGCAGAGGATCCGGTCGCGAACCCTGGCGGGGGAGACCGGAACATTCGGAGGTTTTATCGTGTTGAGTCCGCTGCGAAAATCAGTTGTCGCAAGGTATACCGCACCATGGCGCGTGCGTGAAAAATATGGCGGGGACGTCTGTGTCCGCGAGCGGACGGCCGCGGACGGCCGTATTCCGGCGCCGGTGGCCCAAGGCCACCGGTGGTTCCTATTGGGGCGTTCGCCAAGCGCCTGGCCACAGCGCGTCATAGGAGTCATGCTCATTGCCGTCGTTGCGGCAATCGGAGCGGTGGGCTTCTCCAGCCGCCCCTGTCCGGCCCGGCCGGCGAGCGCAACGACCCAAACCCTGCCCGCGCAGCTGGTGAACCAGGCCGATCTATTCATGCATTATTCATTGATGGGCGATCAAAAACTCGCTCGCGCTTACGGCGAAGCGATTCTTCAGGCAAAACCATCGCCGGTGGAACTTCTGCACGCTTTCGAGAAGGCGTCCAATGGGCGGCGAATTTCACAGATTCTTGTAGACAACCAGCAAAACAGGAAATTGCGCCATGTTTCCACCCGCATCGCGGCGCTGCTGGAAGCAGGCCATATTGCCCTGGCTCGGAATGCCAATCGCATCCGCGCGGCCATTCTGGCTATGAGCCGCAGTCCGCGGGCATTCGTTGTTTCCCGCCAACGGCTCACGGCGGCGGGAGAATTCGCGGTTCCCTTTTTCATCCACTACCTGAATAAACCGGCCGACAAGGCCTTGGCGCCATACATCATTCAGATGATGAGCGACATCGGCAAACCACTGCTCAACCCGCTGGTCGTGCAGCTTCAAACGCCGGTAGTGTCGGAAAAGATTCAGCTTGTCAATGTATTGGGCAACATCGGTTATCCCCAGGCTTTACCGTATCTGAAGCAGATACTCGAGTCGCCGGGGGGACCGCCCGCCCTGAAACAAGCCGCCCGGAAGGCCATCGCCAAGGTGGATCCGACGGGCCAGTTCTCACGGATGAGTCCCGCGCAGCTTTATCTCTGGCTGGCCTGGACCTATTTTCGCAATGAACCATCGGTGGCGGCGAACTATCCATCAGCGGCTACCAACCCCATCTGGTATTACGACAAAGGGCTGCACAATGTAACCGGCGTGATGGTTCCCACCCCGATTTGGAAAGATATCCAGACCATGCGGGCCTGCAAAGATGCTCTGAAGCTGGCGCCACGGAGTTCCCCGGCTATCAGTCTGTGGCTGACGGCGAACCTGCAGCGAGAGGTGGACCTGCCCACCGGCCAGAGCGATCCAACGCTCCCGCCTCATGCGCCGGATGCCCAGTATTATGCCGTGGCGGCCGGTCCGGTTTATCTCAACCCCGCCCTGACCATCGCCCTGCGACGGGACAACAGCCGGCTTATTCTTAAGATTATCAGCGCCCTTGCGCGGACCGGCGGAATTCAGGGGCTTATAGGCAACGGCAAATTGCCGACACCCCTTATTCAAGCGCTGTCCTACCCCGATCCGGAAGTGCGCTTCTCCGCCGCTTACGCGTTGGCCGCGGCCAACCCCGCCCGCTCCTTTACCGGAGCGCATCGGGTCACGCCGGTTCTGGCGGCGAGCATCGCTCAGACCAGCAAACCCGCCTTGCTGCTGGTCGATCCGAACGCGCAGAACCGCAACCGCCTGACGGCGGAGCTGCGTGCCGACTTCCATCCAATCGATTCAGCCACGCTCTCCCAGGCGGTGCGAAAAATGCATCGTGTGCCATACGTGGCGCTGATCATTGTTCCCGGTGGTCGACCGGCCGAACAATTGCTCGCTCTGGCGGCGAGCAATTATCGCCTGCGCTACACGCCGGTGCTTCTGACCGGTCCCGCGGCGAGGTTGGCGGCCCTGCATCTGAAATATGTCGCCTACCGGACCTTTGGAGAAATTCCGCGCCATGCCAACAGGCAGACCGTGCTGACGGCTTATCACCGGATTCTTGCCAGAATCTCGATTACTCTCGAAACTCCCGCACAACGCCTGGAGCACGCCCTGCAAGCAACCCAACTGCTCAAGCTTATGGCCATCAACCGTGCCTGCATCTATAGCGTGAATGCGGCGATTCCCGCCTTGCGCCTGGCACTGAGGAATTCGCACCGCCGTGTGGTCATGGCGGCGGCCGGGGTGCTTGGCCGCATGGAAAACCCGCAGGCGCAGCTAATTCTTGCCCGGGCCGTTTTGAAGGGATCCAGAACCGCCACCGCGGTACGGGAGAAATTGTTCGCGGATCTGGCGGAGTCGGCGCGCAACGTGGGCGATCATCTAAGTGCACGGCAGATACACCGGCTTATTGAGATCGTCGCGTCCGAGCCGCACGCCGGCATCCGAAATGCCGCGGCGCAGGCCTTAGGCTCTCTGAATGTGCCCAGCAATCAGATTTCCATACTGATTCGTCGGCAGGCACACTAATTATTTATATGGATTAACCGTTGATTGCTTCGATCTGTACGGCCAGATAGCGCTGGCGATGCCCTACCCGCCGATGGAAACCCTTGCGCCGGGTGAAGCGTTCCACGTAAACCTTCTCATTTTTTACTTCACCGAGTATTTTCGCCGTCACGGTGGCGCCCTCCACCAGGGGTTGGCCGATTTTGACGCCGCTATCGTTGGAAATAAGAAGAACTTTGTCAAAGGTGATGGCAGCCGCATTCTCCGGCAACGGTCGCAGATCTATCTCGAACTTATCGCCCGGCTGCATTTTGAATTGCACGCCGCTGTCTTCCACAATTGCATAAGCCATGATTTCTTCTCCGATTCCGGTCTGGAACTTTTAACAATTCGCTTCTGACCACAAGCTGCGACAGAAGGATGGTAATGTAGTACAATCATGCGGTTGAATCAAGCATGGTACGCGGACACGCGACACGTGTCGGCATCCCCGAAAAAATTGCCTTGCCCGGGAGAAATGCCAATGGAATCATCCAAGCCGTTACGAAAAACGTCATTCCCGACCGCCGGCGCCAAGGCCCCGGCTGATAACCAGGTCCCCGCCATCGCCAAGACCGGTGATAAGGCCGGCGCCAAGCCGGTGCTCATCGGTTCCGGCGAACACACCTATGAATGGATCGATCGTTGGGCCAAACTGCCCGCTGGAATGAGTTTTGGCAATACGCACGCGGTTCAGGAGACGGCGGACGGCCGGATTGTCATCCATCATACCGGCCACGACTCCACGGCGATCTTTGACGCCACCGGCAAATTCATCGAAGCCTGGGGAGGCGCAACTTACCTTGGCCACGGCCATGGTATGGACTTGCGCCTGGAAAATGGCCATGAGACGCTTTATCTGGCCCCCACAGGTCTGCACAAAGTTGTCAAAACGGACCTGAAGGGCAACGTGCTGATGACTCTGGAATATCCACGGCTGGCGCGCGACAAATCCGGCAACGCCTGCTATACCAACTCCGATTCTTATGTACCCACGTTCACGGCTTTCTCTCCCAACGGCGATTTTTACATTACTGACGGCTACGGTCTGGGCTGGATTCACCGTTATGACATCCAGGGAAACTATATTCAGAGCTTCGGCGGGCGCGGCGAAGCGCCCGATCAGACTCATGGTCCGCACGGTATTTGCTGCGACACGCGCCGGCCGGATCGACCGATGATTGTCGTGGCCGACCGCGAACATCATCGTCTGCAATATTTCACTCTCGACGGCCGGCTGGACCACCTGGTTACCAACGACACGCCCCGGCAGAACAGCGATGGAACCGGCAAACTCCGCCAGCCGTGTCATTTCAGCCGGCGGGGAGAGTTGTTGCTGATTCCGGACCTGCAAGGACGGGTTACCATTCTGGATAAGAACAATGCCGTGGTTGTTCACCTCGGCGATAATCCGAATATCGCCCGGAGAGCCAACAACGGCGTTCCGCCGGGCGATCTTATTCCAGGCCATTTTTGCTGCCCCCACGGCGCCACGTGGGATCACGAGGGAAATATTTATGTGGTGGAATGGCTTCCCTACGGCCGCGTGACCAAACTGCGGCGCGTCGGCGCGTGAAAGTTCCATCTCTTTCTCCACCCGCGCGGATGCCGTGTAGTTGCCGCCTTTGTCATCATGCGGGCGGCGCACCGGCGGCCGAGCAGCTCTTCCGCCCCAGCACCACGATGTTCAGCCGGTCCGCCAGTTCCAGCAGGGCCGGTTTATCCAGCATGATGGTCCGCCCGGCTTCCAGCACCAGCGCGGCGGCGTGGTGGCGTTTAAGATTTTCAATGGTGGCCGGCCCGACCGTGGGCATGTCGAAGCGTAAGTCCTGATTGGGATTGCTGGCCTTGCAGAGCACCCAGCCGCCGCGGCGGCACAACGCGCCGGCGCGTTCGATCAGGCGATCCGTTCCTTCCATTGCCTCCACGGCGATAATTTCACCGTCTTTGCAGGCCACGCTCTGGCCGATCAGCAGGGCGTTGAGGCGCTGCAACAGCGGCCAGGCGAAATCAATGTCCCGCAGGATCTCGGCGCCCGGCCGCCGGACTGTGAGCACGCCTTCCGTGGCGAGCAATTCCGGAATATAAGGAGAGACATCAATAAGTGTTACTCCAGCACCGGCCAGTTCATCGGCCACGGCGCGCAGCAGTTGATTGCTGCGTTTGTCGCGCCGGAGGCGCCGAAACCACAGGCGCGCGGCGCGCCAGTCGGGTACATAACGGAACATATAATAACGATCATAAATACGTTCCTTGGCGACCCGGCCGACCATGATCGCCCGGACCGCGCCATGCCGCCGCAACAGCCGGATCCACTGGTTGATCCGGATCAGGCCCACCCGGAAAAACACGTCGCACAAAGGCCGGAGCAAATCCTCGCGGCTCTGCCCCGCCAATCCCAGGCAGATCACGCGGCGCCCCGCGGCCCGGAGATTGCGGGCGACGGCAACGGGCAGCAAGCCCTCTCCCGCGATGATTCCGATCGGTTCCTTAGCGCGTTCCCGCTGGTTCATCAACGCCTTTCCCGGCGGAATATCCATGGGACCGCCGGACTTCCACCGAACGGGCATGGGCGTCGAACCCCTCCGTCCGGGCCAATGTCGCAATCGCCGGGGCAGCATGATTCAGGGCGGCGGCGTCAAATTCCACGATGCTGATTCTCCGGCGAAAACTTTCCGCCGCCAGGCCGCTGAAAACCCTTGCCGTACCGGAAGTCGGCAGCACGTGCGATGGTCCGGCCAGATAATCGCCCGCGGCCACGGGCGTAAACGGCCCGATGAAAATGGCGCCGGCGTTTTTGATTTTATCCGCATCCGCGGTGGAATGCCGCGTACAAATCCGCAGGTGCTCGGGGGCAAAATCATTGACCAGATTCAGGGCGTCGTCATGACCGGGAACAACGATCAACGCACTGGCGCGGGGTAGAGACTGGATGATCAAATCGCGGCGGGAAAGAGTTTGCAACTGTTGATCCACCCGTCCCTGAACCGCCCGGGCCAGCGCCGCGTCGGCGGTAATCAGCAGGCAGCTTCCGGGGGCGTGTTCCGCCTGGGCCAGCAGCTCCGCCGCCACCATTTCGGCGTCCGCCGAATCATCCGCCAGAACAATCACTTCGCTCGGACCGGCAAAGCCGTCAATATCCACCAGGCCGAAAAGTTCTTTCTTGGCCAGCTGGACGTAGCTGTTGCCGGGGCCGACAATTTTTTCCACGGAGGCGACAGTAGCTGTTCCAAAGGCCAGCGCGGCAATGGCTTGCGCGCCGCCCAGCGCGTACACCTCGTAAACGCCGAGCCGTCCCGCCGCGGCCAGGACCGCGGGTGAAACCCGGCCGTTTCGCATGGGACTGCATAAGCAGATACTTTTCACCCCCGCCACCTGCGCCGGCACAACGGTCATCACCACGCTGGATGGATATGCTCCCGCCCCACCGGGAATGTACGCGCCCACGCGGTGGAGAGGTTCGTACCGCACCGCCAGACGAGCGCCGCTTCCGGGCGAAGCGCCCGCCGGCGCAATGGCGGGCGGCGCGGGGGGCAGCATCGCCTTTTGATAGCGCCGGACATTTTCAATGGCGATGTCCAACGCCCGCAGGAATGATCGGTCCGCCTGGAACAGCGCTTCGTCGATCTGCCGCCGGGGCACGCGCAACTGGTCCGCCGCCAGCGATACACGATCAAACTTACGGGTGTATTCGAGCACCGCCGCATCGCCGCGCCGCCGCACATCGGAAAGAATCCGGGCTACTTCGGCGGCCGGGTTATCGCTGGCGCCGGTGGGAAGTTCCGGCGGCAGCATGGACCCAAGCGAAAGCCGCCGCTTGACGCCATCCAGTTCTTTGGATCCTTCCGGCGTCGTGGAAAAGATTATCGGCATCGCACCCATATTTCTGGCAGCATCCCTGGTCCGGACCTATCCCGATGCGCCTCGACCCGTCCCCGGGAACAAGCGACGATTCTATCAGGATTCAAAACGGATTATACACCGCTTCGCTTTGTTTGATACATTTCCGGAAGCCCCCCCGGTGGAATTCAGGGGTATGACGGATTCCGCGAGGCGGCGACTGGAGGATTCATAGTTTCTTCGTGTCACTTCGTGGTAGAATATGCCGTTGGTCGGGTGCAGGAGGGATTCGGCGTGACCACTTCGGGAACGCAGCCGCGTAACCTCTCATGCCCCCCCCTTGCTTCCCGGTGCGCCGGCGCTATTCACCGAAATCATTTTCCCTGGCCATAATAAGCTAATTTCGCCCCGGATTTTTCCAGCGCCTCCCGGACGGATAAATCACAAAGAGCGTCCATTTCGATACGCCTTTCGGAGAGCAGACGGGAATCAGTTTTCCGGAGACCCCGCGGATCGCCGGGATGAACCATGATTTCGCCCGTACCCGCCGGCGGCGCCGCCAAAAGTTTCAGCCAGATGTCCGTTGCCATCCTTCCCGTTGCGGCCAGGCCGAAAAACCAGTCGCTCGTCCGCAGGTCGGCTGCGGCGATTTTACGGCGCAGGACGCGGGCGAACCGGAGAAGCAGCCGGTATTCCATTCCTGGCGGCGGGCATCCGGGAATAGCCGCCTCGCTGGCGCAGCGAATGAACTCAATGCCGTGCTCCCGGGCCAGAGCAATGGCGACATCGGCCAGCGGAGGCCAATGGTGCACGTGCTTGTGCGAGTCCAGGTGCGTGGGTTGAAGTCCGCTTTTCAGCGCATAGTCAATTTGCGCCGACCATTCCCGGTGAACTTCGTGAAGCATACGGACGCCGCCCCGGCTTATTCGCGCAATGAGTTTCCAGACCTTGTCGGGGAAAAGACCATCGCCACTCAGGAGGCGTCTCTGACCGGGGCAACGGGGCAATCCCTGCGTGAGGCACAGGTGTACGCCTACGCCGAGCGCCGGCGTCGCCCGGGCGATCTCCACGGCCCGAGCCGCGTCGGGCATGGTCGTGATGAGCGTTGCGCTGGTGAGAATTCCCCGCCGGTGCGAGCGTAAAATACCATCGGTCACACCGGAAGAGAATCCGTAATCATCGGCGTTGATTATCAGGCGCGTGGACACAGCACCGTCCGCATCTGGTAACGAGCCGCCGGCGCCACGTCCAAACGGTTAATGGCGGTTAATTTATCGGACACCCGCTCACCTCAGGGAAACAGCGCCGGTGATCGGCCGATAAATTTTCACCCGCAGCAGCCTGACGCCCCAGCCTTGCGCCGCCCGGAACGTGGGCAGGAGAACGTCGAGCCGGTAGCCGCGAATGGCGCCGCCGTGATCCAATACCGGAACCGGCCGGCCGTGGTCGTAGCCCGGAACGCGAACCATATAGTGAAAAGGAATCAGACGGGTATCCGCGGCGACCAGATGGCCGCCATTGGTCCGCACGCTTTCACCGCAAGCCGTGATACGGCCCGAATAGGGCCGGCAACTGCGCCAATCCGGCGCGTAACTGGTTACCCGTAACATAAATGTCTTCCAGTAAACATATCTCCGCCCGTGGTACAGAAAAACATGATGTCGTTCCCGGCGACGGATGATCCGCCGGTGCAAGATGCTCCGGGAATGTTCCGCATCTCCCATAGCGTCCGCCGGCGCTGCGGCCGATATAGCTTCGGCCAGGGACTCCGGGCGGGCGGCGGCAACCGGTCTGGAAGTCGTTTCCCGATGACTGGCGGTCCGATTTCCGATCCGGACCCGTCCCGCCGCGCTCGGAATGGCCCGCGGGATCAGACCGGGCATATTCCTATGGTTATCGGGAGCGCCGGCAAGCGGATCCGCCGTGGTCGCCCATAACCGGGGCGGGCCGCCGACCCGCCAAAACAGCGTCAGGCCCGCGCATATCAGGACCAACAGGCCCAGCAGGACGGCCAATTCCCAATTTTCGTCCGAATTCAAGGGACGCGAGTGACGCATGTGCAGTTGTTTTCCTGTAACAACCGGCGACTATGCATCCCTGCGGCGCCGAAAATCATTGACCGATAAGGCGATCACGCCTTGCCACCGGCCTGTATCTGCCGCAAACCCTCCTGGCCAGGCAGCGCCGACCCCCTTTGGGGTGGTCAGCCTTCCCAGAAGCATCTTATCCGGATCAACCCCTGGAACCAAGAAAAATCTTTAAAAATTAATGGAGGCAAGGGGACTCGAACCCCTGACCTTCTCGATGCCATCGAGACGCTCTCCCAACTGAGCTATGCCCCCAATCCCGATACCCGCCCGGCGGAGCTATCGTGATATTATGACGGTATCCGAAGAGATTATTGCGGTCAAGTTGTTTGTCACAGGTCATGCGCCCCGGGCGCCCTCGAATGCCGGTGCGCCCGCGCTATTCCTACCCCGGCACGCGCCGTGGTATACCACAAATCTCCACGATGAAGCGTTCCATATTGCGTTTGGAATCCCCAACGCTGGTCTTGGCGGCCAGATCCGCCGCCAGCAGCGCGCCGCTGACCCGCCGGCAGCCGGCAAGTCCCCACCGTCGCGCCAAGGCCAGCGTTCTAGTCGCCCTGGCCGCCGGCCAGAGATGAAGTTCGCGTATAATTTGCGCGTCGCTTAGTCGCCGGTCGAGCAATTCCCTCGCCCGCAGCGCCTGCCCAAGCCAGAAAAATATCGCTCCTACCAGCGTGAATCTGATACTCGCATCCATCCGCCAGAGTTCCTCGTGCCGGGCCAGCGCCCGGGGAGCGTCATTCTCCGCCAGTGCATCAATCAGCCCCCAGACCTGCCGCTCATGCTGAAAACCCACCAACTTTTCGACCATTGAAGGAGTGATCGCCGGCAAGTTCAGCGCGTAAAGCGCCAGCTTGTCCAATTCGCTATCGAGCCGGGCGAGGTCCGGCCCGACCAGATCGACCATGCACGCCGCCGCCGCCGGCTCCAGCTTCTTGCCGTAAGCGCTTTGACAACGCGTGGCAAGCCAGTGCGGCAGGTCCTCTTCCCGGGGCGGCAGGCACCACAAAATCGCCCCCTGTTTTTCAAGGAACTTGTGCAGCCGGGTGGTCTTGAGCCACGTTTCGCATGCCAGCACCAGCACGCTGGTTTCGCAGGGCGATTCGGCATAGCGCAGAATCAAATCACGAGCGCCGGTTCCGGTCGTGTTCGCAGGAGATGCTTCATTCCGTTGCGGTTGGGATTCATCGCTCCCGGCGGATTCCGCCTGCTCCTCTCCCGAGCCATCGGGATTGATCGAGGTTTTGAAGATCGCATCGGCTGGATCCACCACCACCAGTTTGCGGCTGGCGAACATGCCGGCGATGCGACATTCATTCAGGATGGCGCCCACGCCCAGCGCGGCATCCACCCGGACCTGGCCCAGATCCGGGTCTTCTTCAGCAAACAGAGACTCGCGTATCCGCACGAGCCATTGGCGGCGCAGAAATATCTCACTCCCGGCGAGAACCATCACCGGATGAAGCACAAACCCCGGTGCGGCTTTGCCAGAGTGAGAAGAAGAGCGGGCTTCACCCGGCATTTTCATATTTGACGCTCCGTCATAAACGCTCCCAAAAAATATTGTCACCGGCCCGCCTCCGGCTGTCCATGCCGACCTTACCGCGTTCATCTGTGGGGGCTGACAATTTTTCTGGAATAACCGGTCGCCGAGAGGTACGAATTTCAAGGGTATTTCTTATCATGTCACGTTACGATCCGCGAATGGCGCGGATTTTCGCAAAGCCTTTTCTTCTCTTCATTTACGCGGGCGTATATTATCTGCGGTTTTCTGCGTGATCCGCGGAATTTCGCAGAAATTATTTATTCATGCCTTCATGTCCTATTCCCCGGGCGTCTTTCATTTCCCTCGGCGGTTCTCTCTGCTATGATTTCGCCGGTTCAGACACGAATGAAAGATCGGCCGGTGAAAAACTTCATGGCGAATCCTTCGATTTCCGGACCGGAAACGGCGGGGTTTGTCCACGACGCCTCCTGGCTTGCCGGGTAATTCCCACAACCGCCGGGACCGCCCGACGGAATGCTGTTTATCGAAATTCGGAATGCCCCATGACCCATCCATCCGAAGCATCCGGGCCGCCGGCCATCAATTTGGCCGTGCTCATTTCCGGTTCCGGGTCAACCCTGCAAAATCTGGCCGACCATATTTCCGCCGGCAAACTCAACGCCCGCATCTGCTGCGTGATTTCCAGCCGGTCGCGAATTTTGGGACTGGAGCGGGCCGCGAAGCTGGGACTGCCGGCAATTGTCGTCCCACGACGGGCATTTACCGACAGCGATGCTTTTTCCCGGCGAATCGCCGAAATTCTCGCCGGGTATCCGGTGAATCTGGTTTGCCTGGCGGGATTTTTATCTCTCTGGCGAATTCCCGCGGCGTTTGCGAACCGCGTGTTGAACATTCATCCGGCCTTGTTGCCGAAATTCGGCGGTTATGGAATGCACGGCCGGCGCGTCCATCAGGCGGTGCTCGCCGCCGGCGAAACCGTTTCCGGCTGCACGGTGCACTTTGCCGACAATCAGTACGACCATGGTCCGATTATTCTTCAACGGACATGTCCGGTATTGCCTGATGATACGGCCGAAACGCTCGCGGCCCGCGTCTTTGAACAAGAATGCCTCGCCTATCCGCAGGCGATCGGCTGGTTTGCCCAAAAGCGACTGCAAATCGTCGGCCAACGCGTGGAAATTCTTCCGGAGCGATAGCCCGCAATTGGCGCCGGATTAAGAGCCTGTCCGGACAGGCTCTAAGTATGATAATCGGCGTTGATTTCGATATAACGGCGGGAAAGATCGCAGGTGTAAACGCGGCATCGGCCTTTGCCACCGGCGCCCAGGTCCACGGTGATATCCAGTTCGCTTAGTTTCATAACCGCTTCCACGGCGGCCATATCCGCTTCCGTCGGCCGGCCGAGTTTGAAAACCTCAATATCGCCGACGCGGCAGCGGGCGCGATCGGGATTCATTTTTGCTCCGCTGTATCCGGCGGCACTGACAAAGCGCCCCCAGTTCGGATCGCCGCCGTGAATGGCGGTTTTCACCAGCGGGCTGTTGGCGATGGCCAGGGCGGCCTGGCGCGCCTCGGTTTCGGAGACGGCGCCGGTGACAAAAACGCGCACGAGTTTGGTGGCCCCTTCGCCATCCGCGGCGATCTGGCGGCAAAGCGAATCGCATACCTCCCGCAACGCCGCGGTGAATTTTTTCCAGGCGGGCGAAAGAGAAGTAATCCGGCGATTGCCCGCCAGGCCATTGGCCAGGCAGACGAACATATCGCTGGTGCTGGTGTGCTGATCGATGGTGAGGCAGTTAAACGTGTCGTGCGCGACATGCCGGACCGCGGCCCGCAGCGCCGCGGCGTCAAGAGCGGCGTCGGTGGCGACGAAGGCCAGCATGGTGGCCATGTTCGGCGCGATCATGCCCGAGCCCTTGCACCAACCGGTTATGACTATCCGCCGGCCGGAGATGGATAGAACGGCCCGGGCGATTTTCCGGCGCGTATCGGTGGTGAGAATTCCCCGGGCAAATTCCTGGGAGTGCTCGCGGGAATCGCCCAGAGCGCCGGCCAGACGCGAAATGCCGCCGCGCAGGGCGTCCATCGGCAGAAAACGGCCGATGACGCCGGTGCTGGCGGGAAGAATCTGGTTGGCAGTGGCGTCAAGGGCGAGGGAGCGCAATGCGGCCGCGGTAAGAGAACACATCTCGCGGGCGTCGCAAAGGCCGCGCTCGCCGGTGCACACATTGGCGCGGCCGCTGTTGATGACGCAGGCATGCAGGATGCCGCGGCGAATATGGCGCTTGGCGACCACCACGGGAGCACCGAGGATTTTGTTGGTGGTGAAGACGGCCGCGGCCGTCGCCGGCACGCGGCTGACCAGCATGGCCAGATCGGGCTTGCCGGATTCCTTAATTCCGCAATGCAAAGCGCCGGCAAGGAAGCCGGGGGGAATTGTCATCGTATCAGAATTCATCATGTATACACCGCAATTATTCCGCGCCATAAGATAACCGCGGGGAATTTTACCATCAAAACAGAAAATAAAGCGCCCGCCCGGGGAAGAATGCTTTGGGTATGAGCTCGACTATTGCCGATTCAGCAGAGCATGATGGAACAAAATCGGTTGCTTTCCGACCGATGTCCTGCTCGTCCTGCCAAAGACGTTACCCGGGAGCGCGGCGGTCCCCGGCCGCGGGCCACCGGGCTATTCTTTTTCCTCTGCGGGCGAGGACACCCGTGCTCCGAGCATGCGCCGCCCCCATCCCCGTCATGTCCCGTTTTCCAACACACGAGTCTCATGCGGGGCGTTCCCCCCTTCGCCTCTCCACCACCCTGTTTCAGGCATTCGGATTTTTCCGCTCCTGAAAATCGGCAAAAGTCGAGATTATGAGCCTGTTGGGATTTTCCAAAAAAGCGGGAATGAAGTACGCTTCGGCCATTCGGATGTGAAACCCGGCCGGGAGGGCCGGCCTCCCGACCACCGGTATTTGCGGAGTTCAAGATATGAGAATAAACCTCGCTATAGCGTTGGCGATGCTCGTGGGCATCGCCGGGCAATATTCCCCGGCCTTTGCCGGGGCCCTGCCCGGCAGTCCGGCTTTTAAGTCCGCACGGCATGTACCCTCGCCCCTGCGGGGAGGGATCACGCCGGGGGCCGACCAGCCCGGCAGTCCGGCGATCAAGTTCACACATGTTTTCGCGCCTCTGCCGGGACGGGTTAGCCGCTATGAGCGGCCATATCGTAAAGAGCTATGCCTTGATGGCTTGTGGCAATTTGAACCGGTGGCATTGCCCCAAGGGTATCGGCCAGGTTCCGGCCCGCCAAAACTGCCGCCGCCAACGCCGTACGGATGGTCCAAAACATTGATTCGTATCCCTTCCCCCTGGAACGTTGATTCATTTTCCGCGGGCGACGGCGGTGATTTTGACTGTTTTCCCGGTTATCCGGCTCGTTGGAACGCGGCGCAAATGGGTTGGCTCAAGTGTACGTTCCAGGTTCCCGCTTCCTGGAAAAAAAAGAAGATTTATCTGCGCTTTCAGGCGCTCGCCGGAGATGCGCGGATTATTGTCAACGGCCGGCAATTGGCCGACCACTTCGATGACTTCCTTCCATTCGAGGTGGACCTTACGCATGTGGTTCGGTTCCAGGGGAACAACGAACTGCTGGTCGGCGTGCGCCGCGCGGACCTGTTCAATATCAATGGTCCTTATGGCAGCAGGTACACGTATCCAACCGGATCGTTCTGGGGTATGCACATCGTGGGCATCTGGCAGGATGTATTTCTCCAGGCCCGGCCCATGCTGCACGTGCGGAACGTGTTCATCCAGCCGTGGGTAAACCGCAACAAGCTTGTGCTGGCCGTTACCGTAACGAACCGGACGAGCCGTCGCCAAACCTTTACTCTGGGCGCCCGGGTGCGGCCCTGGAAATGGTTGGACGATGGCGGCATGCTTACCGCGCCCGAGTCCAGGTGGACGTTAGGCGGGACGGTCCTGCCTATCGCGGGACCGGTCTGCCGGCTGGCGCCCGGCCAAACCGGAACGTTCCAGCTGAAAACCGCGGTCAACGGACGCCTGGCTTTGTGGTCGCCCCATTCGCCGCGGCTTTACGGCGCGCTCACGACGATTCGCCAGGGCCGGCGGACGATTGATTGCCGGTATCAGCGGTTCGGCTGGCGGCAATGGTCCATCAGGGGAAAGCGCCTTTTGCTCAATGGCCGGCCTATTGAGCTTCGTGGCGATGCGTGGCATTTCATGGGCGTTCCGGAGATGACCCCGCGTTACGCCTGGGCGTGGTTCACGATGTTAAAGGATGCTCATTGCAACGCGGTGCGCCTGCATGCCCAGCCGTACCCGGCATTTTTTCTGAATATGGCCGACCAGATGGGCATAGCCGTGCTGGATGAAAGCGGTATCTGGGCGAGTCAGTGCGGATTCAATTATGAACAACCGGCGACGTGGCGGCGTTTCAAGGCGCAGCTTCAGGCGCTGGTGAGGAGAGATCGCAATCAGGCCTGCGTTTTCGGCTGGAGCATCGCCAATGAAATCATTCCCGCATTGGGAGCCGTGGGGGCTTCGCCGATTTCGGCTTACTGGAAGCGGGCGACCGGCAATATCGTCAAGTTGGCGCACCTGGTCGAGGCGATGGATCCAACCCGGCCGTGGGTGGAGAGCAATGGCGATGGCGACATGAATGGCCGGTTACCGGTCTACTCCGACCACTATGGAAATCCCCAACAATGGAAACACCAGGCTCCCGCCAACAAACCATTTGAAGTCGGGGAAGCCACGGCGGCGTATTATGGAATGCCGCCGCGGGTTTCCATCTACAATGGCGATCGGGCTTATGAAAGCATGGAAGGAAGGATGGAGGGACTGGCCGTCCAGGCATATCGCGACGCGGCAGCGGAACGAGAGCTTTGCGCGTATGGTTGTGTCTTCAACCTGGTCTGGTACGGATTAAAGCCGCTGCCGCTGGGGCTGCCGGATTTGTCCCGACCGCCCAGGCGCCGGGATGGCGTGTTTTTCGGACCCTGCGTCCCGGGCCGGCCGGGTATGCAGCCGGAACGGCTGGGACCTTACTGCACAACGCTCAATCCGGGATACGATCCCAAGCTTCCACTTTTTGAACCGTGGCCGTATTTTCTGGCGGTACAGGCGGCCAACGCACCGGGCGGACCGGCGCCCTGTTTGTGGGAAAAACCGCCGGTGAAAAAACCACTGCCGCCTCCGCCGCCGCCGACGATTCATCAGATTGCTTTCATAGGCGATGCGGAAGGCAAACTTTGCGCGTGGTTAGAGACAATAGGTATTCCGGTCCGAGTTCTCGTATCCCATTCTTCGGTTCCCAAGCTGCTTATTGTTGATGGCGCAACTGTCCCGCAAGACCGGATTCGCCAGGCCCGGCGCGACATCCAGGCGGTGCTGCGCCGCGGCGGCGATGTGGCGGTGCTGGATGTCACGAACAGCGAAGTCGGCGTCATCAACCGCATCCTTCCGGAAAATATCGTGCTGACGCCGCGCCGGGCGGAATCGCTCCTGGCCAGTCGCCGCAATCCCCTGACCGCCCCGATTTCCCTGGCGGATTTATACTTCGTGCAAAACAACAATCATTTCATTATGACGCATGGACTTGCCGGCCCCCTGGTCAAGCATGGCCGGACGCTGGTGTGGGCGTGCCCGACGGACTGGAGCCGTTTCAGCGAGGATCCGGAGAACATCAAAACGGCCGCGATTCTCCGGTCGCAGCGCCAGAAAAAGCCCGCCGGCGCCGCTCTGGTGGAATATCGGCCGGGAACCGGACGGTTATATGTTTCGACGGTTCGACTCGCGTCCGACAACGGGGTTGCGGTTAACCTGCTCAAATATTTGCTGCGGGATATGGCGGTGGCGATTGCGCCTTGCCGGAAAATACCGGCGGGCAGCTTCCTCCATGACGGAGGCGGAATTCAATTCCAGCCATCCAGCGAGGGAAGTACGGATGCCTGCTGGATTTCCAACGGCTCCTGGATGGAATTCAAACCGCGGAATTTCACCGGCAAAAAGGGAATTGTGATTCGGGTCGCCAGCCAGGCCCAGGGTGGCTCCATTGCGGTCCGGCTCGAGAGCCTCCACGGCCCCCTGGTCGCAACCCTGCAAGTCCCTCCGACCGGCGGCTGGCAACATTGGATCAATATCTACGCTCTGTTGCACTCTCTGACCGGCAGGCACAGGATTTTTTTCCAATTCGTCGGCGGCAAGGGGAATCTATTTAACGTCGAGCAGTTCGAGCTTACCCCCGCATCGTCGCACTCGCTTCCGGCGACCGGCAAGCCGGGAGCGAGTCATCAGGGTAAAATAAGATCGTAACAACTCCGAGGTTCAGCGGCTGATGACCCTGTTTGTGCAGAGCGATAAGGTACTGGCCGCGGCGCCGTGTGCCGCTCGGCGCCAATCGGTTGCGGGCCGGCCTGGCGCCAGTTAGGATCATGGCGAATGTCGGCAAGGATACACTACAGTCGGGCACCGATCACCCAGGCGCTGATCGATATTCAGGTAAAGAGTGACCATTGGGTTGATTTAGCCGTCCTCGCTTGCCCACCACCGGATATCAAAGCGGATTATCCCACTGGCGCCCCTGTTTTCACCGGCAATGCCACAATTCCATTGGTTCCCGGCGGTACTCCGAAGTTTGAGGTCATTCAAGTTGGATATTCCTATAATGGCCGACCTGATCACAAGTACATCTTCCAGACCAGGCAGGAAGGACTGACGGTCAGTCGCTTGGCGCCCTACGAAACCTGGGAGAACTTCCTTGACGAGTTTCGCCGCGTTTGGAGCTGGTATAAGGACGTGGTGAAGTCCAAGGATATCGTGCGGCTGGCGGTTCGGTACACCAACCGCTTCGATTTGCCGTTGTCTTTCCAGGATTTTAGAGAGTATTTGTCCACCACTCCGGAAATTGGCACTGGTCTTCCGGCAGGGGTAAGCGGGTTCGCCATGCAACTGCAGATTCCACAGGCAGATCTGCCCGGAATGATCGTATTTAATGAGGCCCTGGTTCCACCGGCCGGAGAAGGGGTGGTGTCCGTGCTTGTGGATATAGACGTGTTCCAAACCGAGAAAATCCCCAATAATTTCTGGGAACGACTGGAACGCCTCCACGACCTTGAAAACAAGTTTTTTGAAGGGTCGATTACCGACAAAGCCAGGGAGTTAATCCGATGATGTCGATTGTGCAGAACTACTCGACCGACTCGCCAAAGCCGCAGCTGCTGCTCTTAGATGCGGAACAATTGGGGCAGTCGATCCCGCCGCTGGCTGACTTGGGCAAGCGCATGCGTTCAATGATCAGCGACATCCTGGCGCCGCAGGAGATTGGGAAAACGGCTTACGGGAATAGCGGCCTCGTCCAGAACGTCATGGAGATTGACTTCGCGCGGGCGGAAGCGTCCATGCGACGCCTTGCTCATCACCAGGGACTTGATTTCGACAAATTGGTTCAGGAGGCATCTGGACATTTCCTGCATGAAGGCGGAATTATCCGCCCGGTGGAATTAACCGACGAGGATATCAACCTTCTTACGGACGATGATGACCAGGCTCTTCGCGAGTAACTGTCCGGATTGGTCCACGGATGGCCCGGAGACCAGGGAAGGAAACTTCCGCCGATCGTCAGCCGACGCCTACCGGGCGGTGCAAGCCGCCGCCAGGCGCAAAATGGTTGACTCGCCAATGTGTTGCGGCTGGCATCGTACCATGTTCGTCCACCACGTCCCGCTTGATTATTATGCTGGTAACTATCGGCAGGTTGATCCGTCCCGTCCGTGCTTGGAAAAGAATGTCGAAGTTTCCGGAATCGCCGGCGCTCCCTACAACATCGTTGATTCTGAAATGCGACGGCTATTCGACGTGGCCCGCCTGCACCTCATTTCGCTGGAAATCAACTGGCCTCGGCTTTCGCCCAATGAGCGGTCAAAAAGGCTGGCCATTATTTTGGCGATGATGATCGGACGGTTTATACAGATCCATCCCTTCGTGAATGGTAACGGGCGAGTCTCCCGGTTATTGTGGGCGTGGGGATTGATTCGCTTCGGCGTTCCGCCACAACTTCGGGTTCGTCGCCACCCGGAACATCCGAAATATAATTCCGTCATGGCCAAGGCCATGCAGGGCGACTTCTCACCTCTTGCCTTGTTCATCATCACCCACCTGGCCCGACATGCACACAATCCGCCAATCGTGCAAGAATGACGCCACGCCTCCCCCCTACCCAAACCCGCCGCCTTGCGGCATAATCCAGCGCCATGTCCGCAGATCGCCTACCCATTAATCATGCCGCCCTGCTCGGCCCGGATGGAGGGAACCGGCCATGCCGCTGAATTTTTCCGCCGTCCGCGACCTGCTCCGCCAATTCAAATTCGGCGAGCTATTCATCGAACAGCTTGGCTGGTCGCATCCGCCCGCCGGGCGCAATCGCGACGTCGCGATGGAGGAATTCGGCTGCACTCGCCGCCGGATCGCCGATCTCTCCGGCGTGGGTGTATACGAAATCGAATCCGCCGCCATCCCCAACTCCCAAACGCGCGCCGCCATCCACGGGGAAATATCCCAGCTTCAGTACGAATGCCTGCTGATTTTTCGGGACGCCAACCGCACCCAAAGCCTCTGGCGCTGGCTCAAACGCGAAGGCGGCAAAACCGTTCCGCGGGAGCATTTCTACGGCACCCAGCAGCCCGGCGATCTGTTTATCAGCAAACTGAGCACCTTGCATTTCGACATGGCGGAATTCAATCCCGACGGGCGGATTTACCTGACTCAAGTCACCAATCGCCTGCGAGAGGCCCTGGATGTCCAGCGCGTCACCAAACGCTTTTTCACCGAATTCAAAACCATCCACGATAAGTTGGTAAATTTAATCGACGGCGTTGAGAGTGAATCCGACCGCCGCTGGTATGCTTCCATCCTGCTCAACCGCCTGATGTTCATCTATTTCCTGCAGCGCAAGGGTTTTCTGGATTACAAGAATAACAACGCCCGCGACGGCAATCTTTCCTACCTCCAGGACAAACTGGCGCACTACCAGCGCTCCGGCTCCGAGAGCTTTTTCCGCCATTTCCTTCCGCGGCTGTTCTTTGAAGGCTTCGCCAAACCACCGGAAAAACGCTCCGCCGAAGTCCGCGCCGCCCTGGGCAATATCCGCTACCTCAACGGCGGCCTGTTCCTGCCGCACCGCATTGAAATGGAAAACAAAAATATTCTTGTCCCCGACGAATTCTTTGAGCGACTTTTTCGTCTCTTTGCCTCCTATTCCTGGAATCTCAACGACACCCCCGGCGAAAATGACCGCGAAATCAGCCCGCACATCCTGGGCTACATCTTTGAAAAATACATCAACCAGAAGGCCTTCGGCGCTTATTACACGCGCCCGGAGATCACCGAATATCTCTGCGAACGAACGATTCATCAGCTTATTCTCGACGCCGTCAACACCCCGCCCGGCGTTCCCACCCTGCCCGGGACGAAAACCCGCCGGTATGAATCCGTGGCCGATCTGCTGATTGATCTGGACGCCCCCACCTGCCGCAAGCTGATCCTTGACGTGTTGCCGCATCTGGCCCTGCTGGACCCCGCCTGCGGCTCCGGCGCGTTCCTGGTCGCGGCCATGAACACGCTGATCAACATCTATTCCGCCGCCATCGGCAGGATTAAATTCCTGCAAGATGCTGAACTTTCCGCGTGGCTGGCTGGAATTGAAAAAGACCACGCCAATATCGCCTATTTCGTCAAAAAGCGGATTATCACGGACAATCTTTTCGGCGTGGATTTGATGGAAGAGGCTACGGAAATCGCCCGCCTGCGGCTGTTTCTGGCCCTGGTCTCCTCCGCCGAAACCGTCGATCAACTCGAACCGCTGCCCAATATTGATTTCAACATTCCGCCGGGCAATTCGCTCATCGGCCTGCTGAGAGTGAATGAAAAATCGTTTGAAGAAAAGGAACGCCAGGGGCATCTCTTCCGCCAGCGCGGTTACCGCGAGATTGTCGATGAGAAAAACCGCCTGATCGACAACTACCGCCATGCCACCATTTATGCCGATGATCTGACCGCCCTGCGCGATGACATTGACGGGAAAAAACGCAAATGCGCCGATGTGCTCGATGACCTGCTGCTGGATGAGTTCGAACGATTGGGCATTAAATTTGAGCAGGCGACCTGGGATGAAGCGAAAAAAAACGGGGGCCGGCCAAAAAAACGCTCGCTTAACATTGCCGACATCCAGCGGCTCAAACCCTTTCACTGGGGCTTTGAATTTGACAAGGTCATGGCCGCGGGCGGATTCGACGCCATCATCACCAATCCGCCGTGGGAAATATTCAAACCCAACGCCAAGGAATTTTTCCAGGAGTATTCCGGGCTGGTAACCAAAAAGAAAATGCTGATCCATGATTTTGAGGCGGAACAGAACCACCTATTGCGGCAGGATTCTCAAATTCGCGCCGCCTGGCTGGAATATCTTTCCGTTTATCCCCATATCAGCGCGTATTACCGGGCGGTGGAGCAATACCGCAACCAGATCAGCGTGGTGAACGGCAAAAAAGCCGGCACGGATATAAACCTTTACAAACTGTTCACCGAGCAATGCTTCAATCTGCTCCGCCCCGGCGGGCTGTGCGGCATTGTGATCCCCTCCGGAATTTATACCGATCTGGGCGCCAAAAGGTTGCGGGAAATGCTCTTTGAGAAAAACCGCATCACCGGCCTGTTTGGTTTTGAGAATCGCAGGGAAATTTTCGATGGTGTGCATCGCAGTTTCAAATTCGTCGTGCTGACGTTCCAGAAAGGCGGCAGAACCGATCAATTCCCCGCCGCGTTCATGCGCCACGATGTGGCCGAACTGGAACGCTTCCCGCAGCATGGCGCCGTGCCGATGGCGGTGGAACTGGTCCGCCGGCTTTCGCCGGATTCGCTTTCCGTGATGGAATTCAAAAATCTTATGGATGTGCGAATTGCTCAAAAGATGCTCAAATTTCCTTTGCTGGGCGAAAAAATCCAGGGCAAGTGGAATGTGCAATTTTCCCGCGAATTCGACATGACCAACGACAGCGATCTATTTAAGACCGCGCCGGGTAAGGGACGCTTGCCGCTGTATGAAGGCAAAATGATCTGGCAGTTCGACCATCAACTGGTCCCGCCGCGGTATTGGGTGGATGAAAAAGAAGGCCGGGCGCGAATCCTGGGCAGAGAAAAAGACACCGGCCAGAAACTGGATTATCAGGATTATCGGCTGGGGTTCAGGGACATCGCCTCGAATACCAACGAGCGGACACTGATAACGTCAATCATTCCGCCAGCATTCCATGGCAATAAGATTCCAACGGTATGTTGTATTGGTAAATCCGGCGACATCCTTATCAGCGGCGATTCGCAGTTCTATCTTTGTGCTGCGCTGAATAGTTTTGCCGTGGATTGGGTTATCCGTATGAAGGTCACCACGACCTTAAATTTCTTTTACGTCTATCAGCTTCCCGTTCCCCGCCTGACGGAAAAAGACCCGGCCTTCGCACCGATTGTTGAGCGTTCCGCCCGGTTGATCTGCACCACGCCTCAATTCGATGATCTGGCCAAATCGGTGGGCCTGAAAAACCATAAGGATGGCGTAACCGATCCCGCCAGCCGCGCCAAGCTCCGCGCCGAACTCGACGCCATCATCGCCCGTTTGTACGGATTAACCGAAGAGGAATTCGCGCATATTCTTTCCACGTTCCCCCTCGTGCCGCCGGAAGTGAAAAACGCCGCGTTGGCGGAATATAAAAAGAATTTCCGCTTTTACGAATGTCCGGCTACTTGACCCACAGCTTGGACTGATTATACTAATTGTTAAAATAAGCCGTTCAAATAAAGGAGATCACAGTGAACCGGTCGAGAAAAAAAGCGAAAATCCGGAACCGGCAGCAGCTTGACGCCCCGGAATCGGAGGCGGCAAAACTAGCCCTTCTTTATCGGCGCTATATCCAGCCTGCCCTACCCGCGCCAACTGTATCTCCCGAGGACAGTTATTCGCTGGAACAGCCCTGGCCATTCCCCGCGGTCCCCACCATCACTACAACTTCAACGCAATACCCGGCGGCGAGAGGGTGAGGTTTGAATGCCAAACTGGGGCGACGTTCAAAACGAGATCAACTGCTACCAGAGGATGGCACAACAGAGCATCGGCTTGGTGCGACAGAAATACCTTAGTGAACTTCAGAAGCACACAGATCGTAATATCATCGCATATTATTCAGGCTGGCTTTCCAAACAGCCGCTTTTCGGAATGGAAATCAATGATGAGGACAAAAACGGCTTTATGATGGCCGTACATAAGCTTGATCGGAAGAAGGGACTGGATTCTGATCTTACACACGCCAGGCGGCGACATCGCGTCAACACAATCAATTGTCTATTATCTCCAAAAAATGTTTAATCACAATATCCGTGCCATCGTGCCGCAAATCGCAATGTCTGCGGGAACGGTTATTGCCTGCTCATGCAAAGAAATTCTGATGGGCAAGCAATCCAATCTCGGCCCTATCGACCCGCAGGTACGTGGAGTTCCCGCCCAAGGCGTGATTCGGGAATTTAAGCGGGCGATCCGGGAAATCAAGAATGACCCCCATAGAATGGCGGTCTGGCAGGCTATTATCGGAAAATATCATCCAACCTTTGTGGGACAGTGTTCCAACGCCATCAGATGGTCCAATGACTTCGTACGCGAGCAACTTACAAAGGTTATGTTCGCCGGTGAGGCCAACGCCAGTAATAAGTCGGCCAGGATAGCCAAGGAACTTGCGGACTACCGTAAGCACAAAACGCACGGCAAGCATATTCATACGGATGAATGCAAAAAAATTGGTCTGCGGATTTTTGAGATTGAAGGGGATCAGAAACTTCAGGACCTTGTGCTGACTGTTCATCATTGTTACATGCACGCCTTGATGAACACCGGTGCATTCAAAATCATTGAGAACCACACAGGCGCCAATTTAATCAAGCAGCAGATCATGACTGCCGTGCCGGTAGGCGCCATGCCAATACAGCCTCGCCCTGAGTTGACGGAACCGACCACCTAATACTACAGCGCGTCATTATCCGGTGTCGCAACGGCGCAGGGACTGGAGTGTGATATCGCAGCGGTGCATCATACGGAGTTAGGTTTGCGATGACTGCGGCGGGCTTGCGCGTCGTGCGCGGTATGGGCCACGGACCGCCGGACGGCAACCCGCGTGGCCGGGCCGCCGGCGAGCACCAGTCGCCACGCGCCGACAAAATCCGACCATGAACCCCGCGGGTCATTGGGAAGCCAGAACCCGTAGGCGCTTAGAATCAGATGATAGGCAACGATCATTCACGCGGGACAATAGCATACCAGACCAGGGAGTCAATACCGTGCGGTTGGCGCGAATCGCCGTGCGACGCGCCGGTGAGGCCACCGGCGGCTAAGCGCCATGCGCGGTTGCGACGCCCAGCGTATCACCGCGGCAGACCAAACAAAATGCGATGCGTGATTATCACCATTGCATTTAGCCCGTTGCGCCGTATCACTACAACAGGTGCGGATCGTCGTGCGACGCGCCGGTGAGGCCACCGGCGGCTAGTGCGATGGAGAGTGTGTTGAGTCAAGGAGATGAAAGTTCTCTTCGGGTCGATGTTCCGACTCGTAGTCGAAGGTAACCGCGTTGCCGCGAGGCAGGGTGGAAAGCAACCTGAGACGAACAACCAGACCGCAGGATACGAACTCGATTCGGCCTGATGCTGTGGCGAGCCTGCTAGCGACTGGCGAAGCCCAACTCCCGCACTTCGGGAAAGCCCGTTCGAACAAGCGAACATGACAACGGGACGGCATGGGGTGTTTGGAGGCAGTATGGTTGGAAGGCTCAACCCATGAATCCATGAGACCTGCTCGTGCGGTGACGGCTACCCTTGTGGGTGTCGGCGGGCAGGAGTCAGAGTGTGCGTAGTAGCGGAGAAGCGGGGTAACTCCCGTGGAGCGAAGGCCACACAGGAAGATGGATGTGAAAAGTCACAGACCCCAGCAACGAGCTGATTCTCAAGGGGATCGGCAACCACCGGCGGTAGTGCCCACCGAGGCTAACCAAGCCGGAGAAGTCGAACCGCATCGCGCGCGGCGCGCGCGAGGGCGTTGGGCGGAAGCCAGTGTCTGGACGGATCGCATGCTGACAGCCCTCGAAGAGGGCGTGAAAGGAGGCGTATGGTACAGCCTGATTGATAAAGTGTGGTTACCCCGGAATCTCTGGAGCGCCTGGTCGGAAACGGCGGCGAATAAGGGGTCTCCGGGCGTCGATGGCATAAGCATCGCCGACTACGAACGCGACGTGGAATCGAACGTGGAGTATCTGTCGAAGGCGTTGCGGGAAGGTACCTACCGTCCCAAGGCGATTCGTCGGGTGCATATCCCCAAAGGCGACGGGAAAACCCGTCCGTTGGGAATACCCACGGTTCAAGACCGCATCGTGCAAGGAGCGGTCCGCCATGTTATGGAACCGATCTATGAGAAGCAATTCGCCGAACACAGTTACGGCTTTCGTCCGGGTCGAGGGTGTAAAGACGCTCTACGCCGGGTGGATCAATTGCTGAAGGCCGGATACCAGTATGTGGTGGATGCAGACCTGAAAAGCTGCTTTGACACCATCCCTCATGATCGACTGATGCGGGTGATACGTCGGGACATTGCCGATAGCCGCCTGTTGCAACTGATCGAGCAATTCCTCCAAGCCAACATTATGGAGGCACTTTCGACCTGGAAGCCGACGATGGGGGCCCCGCAAGGTGCGGTATTGTCACCGTTGTTAAGCAACATCTATCTCAATGATCTGGATCATCTGATGGCCCGGAAGGGATATGAGATGGTGCGGTATGCGGATGACTTTGTCATGTTGTGTCAAACGCGGGAAGAAGCCCAGGAGGCGTTGGCCGAGGTGCGGCAATGGACGGCACAGGCCGGACTGACGCTACACCCGGAAAAGACACGCATTGCCCACGCGGCCACGGAAAGGTTTGAATTCCTGGGATACCGCTTTGAACGCGGTCGCAAGTTCCCACGAAAGAAGAGCCTGAAGAAACTGCGGGACGCAATTCGTGAGCGTACCAAGCGCACGAAGGGCCAGAGTATGCCGACGATCATTAAATCCATCAATCGGGTATTGCGGGGCTGGTTCAAATACTTCCAGCACTGCTACCGGACCACATTCCCGTCGGAAGACGCCTGGATACGTATGCGACTTCGCAGTATCCTCCGGCGTCGGCATGGCCGCCGAGGCCGTGGTCGGGGCAAAGATCATCAGCGCTGGCCCAACGCATACTTCCGCGAAATGGGCCTGTATTCACTAACCACGGCCCATCAACTCGCGTGTCAGTCCCTGAAGAAGGCACATTGACCGGAGAGCCGGATGCGGCAAATCCGCACGTCCGGTTCGGAGGGAGGGGAGACCGCAATAAAAGCGGTCTTCCCTACCCCTATA